>JAYUQN010000690.1:0-3273 GCA_043756725.1 Saprospiraceae bacterium | reverse complement strand
ATTTCCACGTATCTATCATGTCTTTTTTCGATTCGTCCCAATGTTTCATACTAAAAACAACATGACTTGAAGGGAGTTTTATGCCTAAATCATCTGTGATTTTGCGAAATTCTTTTGACGTATAGCCATGAATTTTGCGTTGCGTATACGCTTCTGGAATAGTATAAGCCGCAGGTTCAGCTTCATTATAGCCCATAGCAGTGAGCTGTTTCAGTGTTCCGAGCGGGTCTTTTTTCATATCTTCTCTGACTGAATAGAGTTGCAAGCTAATATGCTTTGCGCGTTTTATTTCAGTCCACATTGAAGGGGCTGCTATTGTTCCGCCAAGTAAAGTGGCAGATTGCCGCATAAATTGTCTGCGCGATTGCGTATAGTTATCCATCTTATTCTTATTTTTAGTGAAAAATGTATTTGCTTCTTGCCCTAAAAGTAATAAAAAGTTGAAACCTTGTATTTTATTTAAAAAAATATTTCGACCCATACAACCTTTTCCCCTTCAACACCCCACTTTATAAACAGAAAGACAACTAATTTATATGAGTCTAGAAGAACAAAGTATTATTGCCGCTTGCCTTGCCACATACCCCCTCAGTAAAATGCTTGTTTTCATTCATTACACTTGAATACTATTTCAAATATATTTTTTATATTTGCGTTTCAATAAATTCAGAAGACATGGAGACGCAAGCGTATTTCGAAAATATCCAAGCACATATTCAAACCCGTTTATTGGCTGCCGAAACAGAAATTGACTTAGCTGTGGCATGGTTTACTGACCTTTTGTTGTTCGATGTGGTTTGTAAAAAGGCAAAAAGCGGCGTAAATGTGTGCCTTTTGCTGTTTGATGACGACATCAATCAATATCTTTCTTTCCAAGATTTAGCCGCTTGTGGCGGCAAAGTGTTTCGCATCAGCGAGAAATTGATGCACAACAAATTTTGTGTGATTGACCGCGAAGTGGTGATTTCAGGTTCTTATAATTGGACAAATAAGGCGCATAAGGACAACTACGAAAACATCACGATTACGACAGGCAACCCGCTTTTTGCCCTGCAATTTGTCCTTTACCCCCTCAGTATCGGAAGCTCAAAAGCCTCAATTTGCCGTCCGAAATTGCCGATATACTCACGCTTTTGACCGTACAACGTTATGGCGATGCGGTGGCGCGTATCACGGATTTTATTGCTCGATTCCGTCAAATGCGGGTCTTTGTTGACCCTGAAATTGCGGCTTTGCAACTCGAAATGTACGCCCTGGAATTGGACATCAGCAATCTCGAAAATGAAAAATCGGAGGTCGAAAAGACGATTTACGCCTTCGAAATACAATACAATCGCGCTTTGGGGCAGTTGTTGATGGACATTTTGGCTTTGCGCCGCAAGATTGCAGAAGCACACGCCGCCGCACATCCCGACGACTCCGAAGCCAAAGAACGACAAGAAGAAACCGAAAATGATTATCAATCGTACCATAAAACCTACGAAGCGACGCGGACGAAACCCCTCAGTACCTTGACAACCGATGAAAAACAGGTCTTGAAAAGCCGATTTAGAGAAGCGACAAAATTGTGTCATCCCGATACCGTCGCGGCGGCTTTCAAAGAAAAAGCACAGGCGGTATTCATTGAACTGAAACAGGCTTACGATGAGAACAATTTGGGGCGGGTGACGGACATCTTGGCGTATCTCAAACACGGCAAACCTTATCAAGCCGAACACACGGTTTTGAATGAAAAACAGCAGTTACGCACCATTATTAACCGATTGAGGAGCCACCGAGCGCAATTATTGGACGCTTTATACGCCTTGCGGACAAACGCGACTTGGGACACCCTCCAAAATATCTCTGATTGGAACACCTATTTTGATAACCAAAAAGCGGCTCTGGAAAGGCGGCTTGAAAAATTGAATGAAGAATGGATAAGGATAAACAGTTGATAAATGTTGAGGGGGCGCGGAGTTTGGCGCGGGTTGGGGTGCAAATTAGCTTGGTTGAAAAGGTTTTAAGCGATAGAGAGGACGCTTTTTAAAAACTCACACCTATTCAACATGAAAATAAGAATATTAACAAAAATCAGTGCAAAGGTTTAATTCCTATCCACATAAATAGATACATCAAAGAGAAAGAGGTAGAAATTGCTGTAATCGCTTTCCTAAAAATGAATTTTTGGTATTTTCTTTCAAGAATTGTAGATATGTATAAAAGTGGCAGCAGTTTTTGCAATGAATTTGACAATGACATTATTGATTCTATTACTCAAAACAACCTAAATTATGAATATCCACGTTCTTTTTATCGAAATCGGGGTTGTGGCGTAATGTTAGTAACAAAAGAATATGACTCTGAAATTTTAGCAAAAAATGAAATCTATATATTGTGTAGCCCGCCAATTACTGATAAATTTAAGGATAAAATTTTGAAAAATATAAATGCTAAAATTGCAGGAGAATTTTTAATAGCGTTTTCAGAGACAAGTATTGGAGAAGTATTTGGAATAAAAACAAGATAATGATAAACCAGATGTTTCACATAATTTGTGAGCGAGAAGTTTGAAATGACCTCTCTGATTGAAATTTTTAACCTCAATCTTCTATTCATTATATTTTCAACGTATCTTCTTTGTTTTATTTAATTTTACAAAAATACATGAGGGGAGCTTTCCAGTTTCTGGTACCCCCTCAGTAATTTCATTCAGACTTTCCGCTATACTTTCTAAAAGCAATAATGACTTGGTAGATAAAAAATGATAAAACGATTTTATGAAAAAAATCAAAAAAGTAAGTCTTTTTGGGGAGTTTTTCGACATTTTCAACCATTTTAGAAATAGGAATAGTAGGATTTAGTAATTGAGGAAAAAGTCCAAAATCTTCCCATAGTTTACTTAAACAGAACTTCCAATCTTCGTATTTGAGAGAAAGACTTAACGTCGTATGAATAGATAAAACTATCATGCAGTAAAAGAAAAACGCAAATCCAAGTAGAAACCATACTGCTTTGACCCAATTCTGCCCAAAATCGTTTGTACTTCCGAGTGTTAAAATGATTCTATCGCTACTTCCAAACTTTCGTCTTAACCAGTATGGAATTTGGATTAGATTTTTGACTACGTTTTTGAGCCTTAGTATAATTTTTTTGTTCTCAAATTTTGGCTTTTTGACTGTATTTTCAAGATAGGTTTTGTAAGACTGCATTTCATACTGCTTGAAAACTAATGATTGAATTCTATCCCCTTGTTTATCCATTGCATACTTTAACTGTCTAAAAACCTCTCGT
>JAYUQN010000689.1:0-3274 GCA_043756725.1 Saprospiraceae bacterium | reverse complement strand
CAACGCCCAAATCGCTTGCGTGAAATGGTTTATGCCAAAGCTCCGCTTACCAATGTGCCTTTTTATAAAAATAATGAACTGGATTATAGCAAATTTTTAAAACCCTTGATAGGGGAAGAAGCCAGTAAAAAGCTTTCAACCTTTATTTTTGTCCTATTTGTCATATTGATTATTACAGCTGTCTCAAATGCTGCAAATCTGACGGATGGTATTGATGGTTTGGCGGCGGGAACCAGTGCCATTATTGGGGCAACACTCGCTATATTTGCTTATGCAACAGGTAATGCTATTTTTTCAGATTATCTTAATATTTTATACATACCGAATTCGGCAGAGTTAGTGATTTTTGCTTCGGTCTTTTTTGCGGCGTGTATAGGTTTTATGTGGTACAATGCCTTTCCAGCGCAGGTTTTTATGGGCGATACAGGCAGTTTGACTTTGGGTAGCATTATTGCCGTTTTTGCCATTTTGATTCGCAAAGAACTGTTGATACCTATTTTATGTGGTATTTTTGTCGCTGAAAATCTATCAGTTATAGTGCAAGTGGGCTATTTTAAATATACTAAAAGGAAATATGGAGAGGGTCGGCGCATCCTTTTGATGTCCCCTTTGCATCATCATTATCAAAAAAAGGGAATTCCAGAAGCTAAATTGGTGACCCGTTTTTGGATTATCGGCGTTCTATTAGCGGTTTTAACGATAATTACATTGAAAGTGAGGTAAGATTTAAAGTAACTACTTAGTCGTACCACGGACTTCAGTCCTCTCCGTTGCACACATCCTGTTTTTCTATCTTATAGGTGCAGAGTACAACAATATTTGTAGAAAATGTTCATCGGTTAGGCTTGTTCTAAAGGTGCAGAGCACCGTAATATTGGTAAAAGTGCATTTTCGCTTTCAAATGTCACGGTGCTCTGCACCTTTGAAACAGAGAAATAAACGCAAATTCCTACAAATATTGCGGTGCTCTGCACCCATAAGGTGAAAATACTGAGGGGGGTATAGATAAAAAAAGGGACACTCAAAAGTGTCCCTTTTTCATTTAAAGAGGTTATAATCATCAAAATTTCAGTTGAAATTATTCAAATCAACTACAAAACCTTTCATATTTTTCTTTTGAATATTCTTTAAATAGCCATCAGCAGCGGATTTACTCTCAAATGAGCCTAAAAGTATTTTGTAATCTGGATTACCGTCTTTCCCTTTCACCTTTTTTACTAAAATATTCTTATAAGCATCATTTTTCAAATCGGCAACAGTGCGCACCATATTTTCATGGTTGCCTAATGATGCCACTTGAACAGCAAACCCTTTTGAATCAGGCGTATTTGCTTTGACCGAGTAAAGACCATACGTCTCCATAGACTTGCTGGTGGCTGCTACGTTCGATAAAGCATTTTTTTTTTGAGCAACTGCTTGAGTTGTTTCATTTTTTTCACTTTTCTTAGGCAAATACCGATAATCGCGCGGAATAGCGGAATTGTCTATGCTTTTAGGCGCCGCATATTCGATAATTTCGGGCATTGGAACGGGTGTTTTACGCTCCATTCCCACAGGGGTATCAATCCCTCTGGGCGCAGAAAGGTTGGATGAACCCAACGGTACTTTTCGGTCGCTGATAACTTCCAGTTTGACACGTATCTCATCATCTTCTTTGACGATGCCTAATCTTGCAGCAGCAGCTTTGGAAATATCGGTAACACGCTCACTGACAAAGGGGCCTCTGTCATTGATACGCACTGTTACCGATTTTCCATTATCAGTACGGGTTATCCTTACGAGAGTGCCAAATGGCAGTGTCCGATGCGCAGCCGTAAATTGCGCATGGTTGAACACCTCACCATTGGCGGTACGGCTTCCTTGAAATTTTGTGGAATAAACGGACGCTAAGCCAAATTCTTGCGCCGCTGATATTGTTGTGGTTGCTAATAAGCAAGCAAAAACGAGTAGAACGAAGTGCGATTTCCCCATAGCGATTTTCATATTGTTTGTTTAAAAGTAGTATGTCACCAAATTATGGGGCTAAATTAGAACCTTTTATTTTACCGTGCAAATATTTTTAATGAAATTTCATTGTTTTATACACAATTTTATTATATTTATAAGTGTTTTTTTACCTATTTTAAGAATAAATATCTGTGTTTTTTGGGATTTATAATCCTAAATTCCTTTAAATTTGAATAAAAATGCTCAATTTTGCGCTTTCAAACCCGCTAAGGAACATAATCTAAGCTTTTAATGTTTTATTGTAGCTTCGAATTTATTCAAAGCAACGTGTCATTATAATTTTCAAAAAAAATGAGTAAGAAAGGAAGAGTGCTTGTTGCCATGAGCGGAGGTATAGATAGTACTGCCGCTGCTATGATGCTTCACGAAGAGGGATATGAAGTTGTCGGTATCACCATGAAAACATGGGACTATGCCAACAGTGGTAGCTCAAAAAAAGAAACGGGGTGTTGTAGTCTTGATAGCATCAACGATGCCCGAGGTGTGGCTGTGCGGATGGGGTTTCATCATTTTATCGTGGATATTCGAGAAGAATTTGGCGATTATGTCATTGACAATTTCGTAGATGAATATCTCGCAGGGCGCACTCCCAACCCCTGCGTGTTGTGCAATACACATATTAAATGGAGTGCTTTGCTGAAAAGAGCCGATGCTTTGGATTGTGAGTTTATCGCAACGGGGCATTATGCCATTAACAATCAACAAAATGGGCGGCATTTTATTACAAAATCCGCTGATTTGAACAAAGACCAAAGCTATGTCCTTTGGGGTCTGAATCAAGCGTGTTTGCAACGGACGCAATTTCCATTAGGTCACATGCAAAAACCTGCCGTTCGCAAATATGTTTTTGATGGTGGTTTTGAAGAGTTTTCAAAAAAAGCAGAGAGTTACGAAATTTGCTTTGTGCCTGATAACGATTATCGCGGTTTTCTGAAACGCCGTGTGCCAGAGTTGCAAGAGCAAGTAAAAGGTGGAAAATTCATCAATACGCAAGGGGATATCATCGGAACGCACGAAGGCTATCCGTTTTATACCATCGGGCAACGCAAAGGTTTGGGTCAAGCTTTTGGCAAACCCATGTTTGTGACGAAGATTATTCCTGAAAACAATACGGTTGTCTTAGGTGAAATGGATGAATTGATGAAAAACGGGATGTCGGTCGGTAAAGTGAACCTTCAAAAATATGAGCATATTCCTGAAAGCGGCATGGAAGCCGTGACGCATATCCGTTATAACGATGCAGGTGCTTTGAGTCAAGTGAAAAATT
>JAYUQN010000688.1:0-3274 GCA_043756725.1 Saprospiraceae bacterium | reverse complement strand
AGACGTTGCAGTGCAACGTCTCTACGTAAACCTCGGGTAAAAATGCTTAGCTTAATGGATTGGACTAAAGTCCGTGATACTTATAAGACTCAGAAGCGTTTCAAAAATATATTTCACAATCAAAATTTTCAAAAATGAAGCATTTAACAGTTTTAACCCTTGTTTTAAGCATCGCTTTTTTTACAGATTGCGATAAAGAAAACAATGACAATGGCGTTGATACCACGACATTACACGCCGCAATTGTCGCATACATCAATACTAATTATGCAGGTTATTCTATTGATGAAGCGCAAAAAGACACGCTTTGCAACGGCACTGCTGGCATAGAAGTGGAATTGGAAAAGCGCAATGCGGACGAAATAACGCTCTTTTTCAGCAACGAAAATGTCTTTATTTTAAAAGAAGAAGAGATAAAATACAGCGCATTGCCCACAGGCGTTCAAGCATTTTATTCAACCAACTATCCCAATTATCAACTGCCCAAAAATGCCGATAAAATCACTTTAGCGAATGGCACGGTTCAATATGAAGTGGATATTAAAGAGAAAACGACCAAAGTTGAAAAAGAAGTGATTACCAATCTTGATGGTACGGCTAAAATCTGCGAAAAGTAGTGCCGGATAATCACATTCTCGGCGGATAAATCCGCCGCTACAGTAGGTTTTACCCCCTCAGTATCTCACCGTTATTTAGCGCAAATCACTGTTGTTGCTATCGTGGCACAGGCAAATTTCTTATGCTAAAATTCACCATTAAAATCAAATTTTACTATGAAACCAATCCTATTAATGACCTTATGCAGTTTGTTTTTTAACCTTAATAACAAGGCGCAAACAAATGCGCCGACAACGGGGACTATCAAAGGTAGCCTTGTAGATGCCAAAACACAAGAAGCCTTGACAGGCGTTAATATCCTCATTGAAGGGACTCAACTCGGTGCAACAACAGATGGGTCGGGAAATTTCAGTATTTCAAATATAGCTTATGGTAAATACAGCTTGAAAATCTCCTTCATGGGCTATGAAACCATACAATTAAACGATATTAAAATAAGTGAAATAAGCACTTTAGATATGGGTAAAATCTATCTATCGGAAGCCGCTATTACTTTGCGAGAAATCACGGTTACGCCCGGTAGTTTTTCCATTTTAAGTAACCCCAATTTGTCACGCTTAACGCTTTCGGGTGAAGACATCAAAAATATGTCGTGGGCAGAAGACATTACGAGGGCAGTAGCCCGCTTGCCGGGCGTATCTTCTACCGATTTTTCATCAAAATTTACGATACGAGGCGGTGAAAATGATGAGATTTTAATGACACTTGATGGCATGGAACTGTATGACCCTTTTCATCAAAGAGATGTGAGCGGCGGACTTTTTAGCATCGTGGATATAGAAACCATTCAAGGCATTGATTTATTGACGGGGGGCTTTTCGGCTGAATATGGCAATCGCCAAAGCGGTGTTTTCAACATGAAAACCAAGCAAATTGCCGATGGAGAACGGCATACTTCTATCGGATTGAGCTTAATGAATGCTCGATTTTATACAGATGGTACTTTTGCCAACAACAAAGGCTCCTATCTTTTTTCGGCAAGGAGGGGTATGTTAGACCTTATTCTGAAATTGGCTGCGCCCGGTGAAAGTATTCCGTATTATTCTGATATGATGGGCAAAGTCGAGTACAAACTTAATGACAAACACACGCTATCCTTTCACACTTTACGAGCCGATGATAAAACCAAACGAGGCGATATTTATCAAACCAATTATGACAGCAGCCATATAAAATATGCCAACACTTACAGTTGGCTGACCTTGAAATCGTATTACAATCCTCAATTATTTTCCCGCACTTTATTGTTTGCAGGGTTTAATGCAGAAGACCGCAATGGTTCTTATGAAAAAGATGAATACGGCGATGTGGGTACTTTTTTATTAAAAGATAAAAGAAGTTTTAACTTTTTAGGCGTAAAACAAGACTGGAATTGGGCAATTTCAGACCGTTTTGTATTGAAAACTGGCTTTGAATTCAGAAATTTGAAAGCGAATTATGACTATTTTTACGCCTTAAAAGACATACGCACCAATACCCGCGACAGCTTGATTAATTCTTTGATAAGCGTTGATGTAGAAGCCAAACCTATCAGTCAGCAAGCAAATTTGTACGTTTCTGGGCGGTTTCAGTTGCTGCCTTCTTTGTTTATGGAAACAGGTTTGCGTTATGATTATTTTTCACATACGAATGACAAATTGTGGAGTCCTCGGATAAGTTTGGCTTATGCGTTTTCTAAAAATACGTTTTTACGAGGGGCTTGGGGCTATTATTATCAATCGCAGTATATCAATAATTTAGATGTCAATCACAATGCCACAAAATTTAATACTGCCGAATTATCGAAGCATTATGTTATTGGTTTGGAACATCTTTTCACGAATAGTATCAGTTTGCGGGTTGAAACATATTTTAAAGATATACCGCGCATCAATCCCATCTATCAAAACCTACGAGACCCTTTAGAAGTATTTCCAGAAGCGAGAAACGACGTTGTTAAGTTGAATATCAATGGCACAACGTCAAAGGGCATTGAGTTTTTTGTAAAATATGATAGGGGTAAAAAAGTGTCTTGGTGGGTCAGTTATGCTTTAGCAAAAGCGGAAGATGATATAAAAAGTATTGAATTTGATGGTTTATTAACCCCAAGAACGGGTAAAGTGCCGCGCAATACCAATCAATTGCACACGATTTATGCAGATGTCAACTATCGCCCGAATAAAAAATGGCATTTCAGTTTGTCTGGTCAGTTTTATACAGGCTGGCATCGGACAAATTATCACTACAATTATAGAACAATTCCTAAGGATAGATTGATTTTTTATCCGGTCCATGAGTTGTACAACGGTGTTGCTTATCCTGCCTATCATCGGGTAGATTTGCGAACAAACCGCCATTTTGACTTGAAAAAAGGCAGAATTTCTGCTTTTCTTCACGTAATAAATTTATACAATCAAAAAAATCTTAGGAAATTTGATTTAGGTGCAACGGATGATAATGACAATTTAATCCCAGACGGGAAAGGTGGTTATATCACACCGCGTGGGGATAAATATTGGTTTGGGATAACACCTGTGTTGGGTGCAAGTTGGGCGTTTTGATTTATTTAGGGTGAAATTGAAACGTATCACGGACTAAAGTCCAATGCCATTAAGTTAAGGATTAATTGTTAAATTTATTCGGATTTTACGTAGAGACGTTGCACTGCAACGTCTTA
>JAYUQN010000687.1:0-9040 GCA_043756725.1 Saprospiraceae bacterium | reverse complement strand
TACAATAAGTAAAGAAAGTGGCGTTTTTCGATTTAGTGAAAATGCCAAAAACGGGGGGAACTTTTTTTACCCGTTTGTACAGCCTATGCTAAAGATTTAGATACCCCTCTCCGTAGGAGTCCGTTGGATAGTATCTAAATCCTTAGCATCTTTCAACATCCTTAGCATCCTAATTCAACTAAAAAAGTTTTTATGAAAATTTACGATGTCATAGTCGTTGGCAGTGGAAACGCTGCCCTTTGTGCAGGTATCTCAGCCCTCGAAAATGGGGCAAAAGTTTTAATAGTTGAAAAAGCCACTCTCGATGAAATGGGAGGCAACAGCCGCTACACCGCCGGCGCGATGCGTTTTGCCTACAACTCCAATGTGGATTTATTACCCCTTTTACGCCATCCCAACGATGAACGCACTGCGATAACCGACTTCGGCAGTTATCCAAAAGAAAAATTTTTAGCGGATTTAAAACACTTCAACGAAGGCGAACCTATTACGGAATTGCAGCAATTTTTGGTAGATGAAAGCCTTCCCGCTTTGCAATGGCTTGCCACACACAATATCAAATTTGACCCCATTTACAGCCGTCAATCTTTTATGAAAGACGGTAAATACATTTTTTGGGGCGGCTTGACTCTCGAAGCGGAAGGCGAAGGAAACGGCTTGGTGATGGATGAATTGACAGAATTTAAAAAATTGGGTGGTGAAATACTTTACAATTGTGCTGCCGATGAAATAGCCCAAGAAAACGGTAAAATAACAGGGCTGAAATGTAAAAAAGACGGTAAAAAAATAACTTTCAGAACCCCCTCAGTAATTTTGGGCTGTGGCGGCTTTGAGTCGAGTAAAAAACTACGGGTGCAGCATTTGGGTAAAAAATGGGCAAAAGCGAAGGTGCGGGGAACACGCCACAATCTGGGTCATGGCTTGACGATGGCGACAAAATTGGGAGCGGCTTTAAATGGTTTTTTCGGTGGTTGTCACGCTACACCGATGGATAAAAATATGCCCGAATACGGTAATTTGAATATTCCACACATAGAACGCAAACATTACCGAAAAATAAGCTACCTTTTCGGTGTCATGCTCAATGCCAACGGTGAAAGATTTGTGGACGAAGGGGCAGATTTTAGAAATTATACTTATGCGCAATTCGGCAAAGCCGTTTTGATGCAACCTAAAGAATTAGCATGGCAGATATTCGATGCAAAAGTGTGGAATTTGCTTTACAGCGAATACAAAACGCACGATGCCAGTTTCGTAGAAGCCGATACTTTGGAAGAATTGGCTTCAAAATTAGAAGGCGTGAATACGCAAAAAGCCTTAAAAACATTAACGGATTTCAACAAGGCAGTCAATACGAATATTCCTTTTGACCCGACTATAAAAGATGGTCGAAATACTGAGGGTTTAAAACTCAATAAATCGAATTGGGCAAATCCATTGAATACGCCTCCTTTCAAAGCGTTTCCCGTTACGGGCGGAATTACCTTCACTTATGGCGGGGTAAAAGTCAATAAAAAAGGAGAAGTTTTAAATGAAAAAGACGAACCCATAGCGGGTCTTTTTGCTTGTGGTGAAATGGTAGGTGGTGTCTTTTTTTACGGCTATCCGGGCGGTTCGGGCTTGACTTCAGGAACTGTTTTTGGGCGGTATGCGGGGCAATCAGCGGCAAGATTCAGCAAAATTATTTAATACATAGCAGATAGGACACATAGTTTTTTCTCTTTTTTTACTGAGGGGTATAGATTTACTAAATTTGAAAAATTTAGTAAATCTTAAATTATGTGTCCTATGTGTTATGTGTTAAAATAAAAAAAATATAAAATGAGCAATGTTCTATGTGTTATGTGTTAAAATAAAAAAATATAAAATGAGCAATGTTCTTTTTACAAAACAGAGGGATAAAAGCATAAAACTCGTATTTTATGCTTTCATAGCTTTCAACCTTTTAACAGCAATTGCTTGCAAAACGGCTCAAAAAAGTACAATTACGGAGGGGGTAAAAACAGCGATGCCCACAAACGCCATCGCCTGTACCTATATGCGAGGCGGCACATCAAAAGGTCCCTTCTTCGATATGCGAGACTTACCTTCTGATGTGACTGAAAGAAATAAAATTTTATTAAAAGTCATGGGTTCGCCCGATGCCAAACAGATTGACGGCTTGGGTGCGGTGGCAACGGTGACAAGCAAAGTCGTTTTAGTTGAACCTTCCAAGCGCAAAGGCATTGATGTGGATTACCTTTTTGCCCAAGTAGATGTTGCCAATCCTGTTGTGGATACCACGCCACCGTGCGGCAATATGATGGCAGGTGTGGGTCCGTTTGCTATTGAAAAAGGTTGGGTGAAAGTGACAATACCAGAGACAAAAGTGATGGTGTATAACATCAACACCAAGTCCATTATCGAAGAAATTATCCAAACGCCCAAAGGCGTTGTAGAATACGAGGGTACTATGAAAATAGACGGTGTACCCGGCACTGCTGCCCCCATTGTGATGAATTTATTTGACCAAGTGGGTGGTAAAACGGGAAAACTATTGCCAACGGGTAAAATACGAGAACAAATAGACGGCATAGACGTGACGCTTTTAGACGCAGGCTCAACCATGATTTTAATGAAAGCCAGCGACTTAGGCATAGAAGGTACTGAGGGGGTCGAGTTTTTTGAAACACACAAGGAACTCATGGCAAAAATTGAAAAAATGCGCATGGAAGCGGGTAGAAGAATGGGCTTAGGCGATGTAACGAACAGCGTTTTACCCAAAGTCGGCATTTTATCGAAGCCCCGAATGACAGGAACAAATATAACCTCTCGCTATCTCACGCCCCACACGTTGCACCAAACCCACGCTGTAACGGGTGCAATCTGTATTGGAGCAGCCCTTAAAATCAAGGGTTCTGTAGCGGCTGATGTGGGCATTTCAAACGGTAATCCCGTTGAAATGATAGTGATTGAGCATCCTGCGGGCGTGATAGAAGTGAATATTGACATGGAAATAAAAGGCGATGTTATCAATGTTAGAAAAGCGGGAACAGTACGGACAGCCCGAAAAATCATGCAAGGTGTGGTGTTTAGGTAAATTTTCACACGAATTACACGAATGTCCACACGAATTTCACGAATTTAGATGTTGATTAGATGTTGTTCTACATCTAATCAACATCTAAATTCGTGAAATTCGTGTGGACATTCGTGTAATTCGTGTGACTTGATGTAATCGTGCAGTTTCCAATACAACAGACAATATGAAAAAACAATACTTTACTGAGGGGGTAAAATACATGCTGATAAGCACGCTTTGTTTTACGTTTATGCAAGGCTTAATAAAATATCTGCCCCAAGACCGTATCCCAACGATTGAGCAAACGTTTTTCAGGTCGTTTGTTACAGCCGTTTTTTGTTTGTTTTTTATGCTAAAAAACGACATCACATTCGCCATTAAAAACGTGAAATTGATAATGATACGGAGTGTGGTAGGGTCAATTTCGATGTTTTCATTTTTCTATATTTTACCCCGAATGCCTTTGGGCAGTTCTGTTACTATTAAATATTTATCGCCCGTTTTCACCGCCTTATTCGCAGGAGCACTGTTGAAAGAACGAATAAAACCCCTCCAATGGGTGTATATTTTAATGGCTTTTATGGGCGTTTTATTGCTAAAAGGATTTGATAATCGCATTGCTTTAGTTGATTTAGGTATTGGACTTATTTCAGCCGTAACAGGTGGGTTGTTATATATTATTTTGCGTAAAATTGGCGATGATGACCATCCTTTTGTGGTGGTATTTTATTTTATGCTCATTGCCAGTGTCCTTTCAGCTGTCTTTATGATACCGTATTGGGTAACGCCTAATTTCAGTGACAGCTTGGTTTTTCTTGGCGTCGGTTTTTTCGGTTTTGTAGCGCAAATCTACATGACTAAAGCGTTTCAACAAAAAGATGATGCCAATTATTTAGCACAATTCAAGTATTTAGAAGCAGCTTATGCTATCATCCTCGGCTTTTTGTGGTTTGGTGAAACTTATACAGTCCTAAGTTTTATGGGTATTATCGTCATTTTTATAAGTTTGATATTGACAGTACGTTTGAAATCCAAAGAAAAAATAAATTCCTCAATTGAAAATACTTAGCTATACTCTGTGAACCTCTGTGTCTTCTCTGTGCGCTCTGTGA
Organism: Saprospiraceae bacterium; assembly: GCA_043756725.1. Lineage (GTDB taxonomy): Bacteria > Bacteroidota > Bacteroidia > Chitinophagales > Saprospiraceae > JAAFJT01. The sequence goes on along the minus strand of JAYUQN010000687.1, from coordinate 4,867 downwards.
CATTTAATATCACAGAGCGCACAAAGAAAACACAGAGGTTCACAGAGTTGCTTATTTTACCTATTTTTTAAATCAAAACAAAATGAAAAAACGTTACCAATTAGTCGTTCTTTTTGTTCTTTTTGCCATCGTCACTTATTTAGATAGAAACTCGCTCGCTACTTTAGGGAGTTCTATTACAGAAGAATTAGGTTTGACAGACATACAGTGGGGCTGGGTTTTAGCCGCCTTTTCCTTAGCTTATGGGGCTTTTGAAATTCCAACTGGTATTTTGGTAGATAAATTTGGACCCCGTATCACGCTTTTTCGCATTGTGGTTTGGTGGTCAGTTTTCACCATTTTGACAGGGTTTGCATCGGGCTTGTATTTTTTACTCATTGTCCGTTTCCTCTTTGGGGCGGGTGAGGCTGGCGCATTTCCAACGGCTTCTGTGGCTATCGCCCGTTGGTTTCCGACAGTAGAACGAGGGACTATTCAATCTATCATGTGGATGGGCAGCCGTTTGGGTGGGGCTTTAGCTCCCGTATCGTCTATTTGGTTGGCGGATATGTATGGCTGGCGTTCTGTTTTCTACATTTTTGGTAGTTTAGGGCTTGTTTGGGCGGTTGTCTGGTGGTTTTGGTTTAGAGATGAACCCCGAGATATGAAAGGTATAAGCGAAGAAGAAGTGAAAGAAATAGAAGATAATCGCAGCATCAAAAAACCATCACATACCCTATTGCCTTGGGGAATCGTTTTGAAAAATGCTAATTTATGGGCTTTGATGGGTATGTACCATTGTTTATTGTATGGTGCATATTTTTATATGTCGTGGATGCCGAAATATTTAGAAAAAGGAAGACACATACCCAAAGCGGATTTGGCTTGGATGACCTCTCTTCCTTTCGTTTTGGGCATGGCAGGTTGCTTATTGGGCGGCACGGTTTCAGATTATATTTCAAAAAGGAAAGGATTAAAAATAGGTCGCCGCTATGTGGGCATGTTCGGCTTAGTGATGGCGGGCATTTGTATGATAATAGGTTCTTTTATAGAAGATACCCATATTGCCATTGTGTTTTTAGGTTTAGGCTTGGCGTTTAAAGATTTCACCTTACCCGTGGCATGGGCTGTGGCAACGGATATTGGGGGCAATCACACGGGTTCTGTGGCGGGTACGATGGGCTTGGCAGGGCAATTAGGTTCGGTCGTCATGGCTTCTGCTTTTGGCTATATTTTGACCGCTACGGGTAGTTACGAATTGCCCGTTCGGATTATTGGTATTTTCGTCATTGTGGGTGGTTTATTATGGTTTAAAATTGATGCGTCAAAACCGCTGATAATGGATTAAATTTAATAATAGCAAAACCATCAAATGTATGAATAATGTTATTTGGAATATCGCCCACCTCGCTCATGTTGAGCTTTTAACGCCAAAACTGGACGAAAGTACCCGTTTTTTCACTGACATTATGGGTATGTACATCAGCGACACGCAAGGTGATTCGGTGTATTTACGGGCGTATGATGATTATGAACATCATACTTTAAAACTCACTGCCCACCGACACGCAGGTATCGGGCATTATGCGTGGCGATTGCGGAGTGCCGATTTATTAGAAAAAAAAGCCAAATTGATTGAAAAAACAGGCTTAGGCATAGGTTTTACTGAGGGGGACTTAGGGCATGGCAAAACTTATCAATTTCGTATGCCAAGTGGGCATTTGGTTGAAATTTACTTTGAAACAGAAAAATATCAAGCCAAAGCGCATGAAAAATCGGCTTTAAAAAATACGGCTTCTAAATTCCCCGGGCGGGGCATGAATGTTCGGCGGCTCGACCATTTGAATTTATTAGCAACCGATGTGGCAGCCTTTCGGGATTTTCAACTCAATTATTTAGGCGGGCGTTTGTCTGAAACCATCATTTTTTCCGAAGGGACTCCTATTGAGGAGGGAACAGATGTTAAAGGGGCTTGGTTTTCAGTCAATTCAAAATCGTATGATTTGGCAGTTACAGGCGACCATGTTGTGGGTATGACAGGCAGATTTCATCATTTGACTTATGCCGTGAATAGTCGAGAAGAAGTGTTAATTGCAGCCGATATTGCCCTTGAAAATGGTATTTTTATTGAAACAGGTCCCCATAAACACGCTATTCAGCAAACTTTTTTTCTCTATCTTTACGAACCCGGAGGCAATCGGATAGAAGTTGCCAATCCAACAGCCCGCTTGATTTTAGACCCCGATTATGAAACGATTGTTTGGAAAAAAGAAGAACGGGCGAAGGGGCAAGCGTGGGGTTTGAAAACCGTGGAAAGTTTTCACACCAGAGGAACGCCGATGCCCGAAGACCTGTAGTTGCGAATTTATTCACAACAGCCACCCCTCAGTCATGCTTTCAGCTTGATGGAGCATTCGCACCATATTTTCATCATAAAAATAAAAAATACCTATGAAAGTAACATGGAATCCCAAATTATACAATGACAAACACGATTTTGTCTATAAATTTGGTGAAGAAATCGTCCAATTATTGAATCCTCAAAAATCGGAAATTATCCTTGATTTGGGTAGTGGAACGGGCGATTTGACCAAACAAATAGGTGATGCCTGTCAAGAAGTCATTGGCTTAGACTATTCTAATGACATGATTCACACGGCACAAACCAGATATCCTGACATCAAATTTGTCTTAGGGGATGCCAAAAAATTTAAGATAGATAAAACGTTTGATGCGGTGTTTTCAAATGCCACTTTGCATTGGATTCCGCAAGCAGAGCCTGTTATCAAAAATATCCATAAACATTTGAAAATGGGTGGGCGATTTGTTGCCGAATTTGGCGGACAAGGTTGTGTCAATAAGATAATTACGGCATTAACGCAGGTTTTAGATGAAAAAAACAGGGTCTATCCGCCTGTGAAAAGTGTTTTGTATTATCCTTCAATTGGCGAATATGCTAAATTATTAGAAAAAAATGGCTTTGAATTGGCGTATGGAGCATTGTTTGACAGACCCACTGAACTCAAAAGTGGCTATGAAGGCTTGTCCAATTGGATACAAATGTTTTTACATTGGACGTTAAATGGAGTAACACCAACAGAAAAAAAAGAAATTTTTGACCTCACCGCCAAACAATTAGAAAATACTTTATTTGACGGTGATAAATGGATTGCTGATTATCGAAGAATTAGGATTGTTGCTATTAAAAAATAGAGAGGAATTATGTTCGTAACACCCCTCAGTATTTTACGTTGTTTTTTTCAAAAAATCAACATATTCATAAATTTCGGATAGGTCTATTGAAACGCCAAGTGATTTCAGAAGAATGGATTTTGTAAGGTCTTTTTCAATCGTTTTATGCCAAGTATTGGGTTCGACTTGAAACCAAGATTCGACAGAAGGGCGATTTTGTTCCACTAAAATATATTCTTTAAATGAAGGTATTTTTTGATAGAGCATAAATTTGTCGCTACGGTCATAAGCTCGGGTGCTGCGAGAAGCCACTTCAACAACCAAAAGTGGATTGATGATTAATTCTTCATCACCTTGCCAAAATTCAGGTTTTTCGCAAACAACAAGAGTATCGGGATAAACACCTTTATTTTCGTCTGGAATATAGACTTTTTGGTCGCTGTTGTAAACAATATAGCGTTTGGGCAAAGGGCGAACCGCATATTTTAATGCGCCTGTAAGGTTAGCTGCAGGCGATTTTGTCTGGCGTGCCGCAGGAACAATTGCAAAAGCCCTCGAAGAAGGGGCGGAAACGTTGGTTATCGCCATGTCCTAAGGCGAGCGAGGCGAGGCGGGCGAATTATGGAAAGAAGACCCCAAGCGCAGTGTCGAGAGTGTCAAAATTATTCGCCATGCTCAAGCGCAAAAGGCTGCTGATATTATCGGTACGCCCATTCAATTTTTGGATTGGGTGATTATCCAATGATTTTAACAGATAAAAGAGTAGAACAATTGACCCATATCATCGGCGATTTTGAACCGTCTGTTATTTTAACCCATTCTGAAAAAGACCCTTTTAATCCCGACCACCCTTTGGCGTTTCAAGCTGTGCAACGAGCAAGATTGTTATCTTCAGGTGCGGGTGTGCCAAGTGCTTTTAAAAATATTGACCCGCCTGTTTGGTATAGTTTCGAGCCGCATCAACCCGAATTATCGGGTTTTATACCCGATACGTTTATAGATATTTCATCCGTTTTTGAAAAAAAATTGGCAGCTATGGCGTGTATGGGCGCACAAACCTATTTGCTGGATTATTATACTGAATTGGCTGGGCGTAGGGCTAATCATGCACGGCGTATTTCAGGTAAAAAAGACATCAAATATGCGGAAGCGCACCAAAGCCAAGTACCGAGAGTAACAAATACCATTTTTTAAAAGCAAATTGTCGAGTGTTTTGAACAGGCAGTAGGTTGTTTGTTGAAAAATAGAAGTTAAGGGTTAAATAGCATTAGGATAACAGTTGTGACTTGCCCTTTATCCCCTATCTTTGCGCCATGATAACCAATTCCATAAACCATTTCATTAAGTCTTTTCAAGGGCTGCCCCGTGCCGTGTGGTTGCTTTCAGCCGTTAGTTTGATAAACCGCACAGGGGCAATGGTCATAAGTTTCATGACGCTCTACTTCACGCAAGCCTTGCATTTCAACATCAAAGACGCGGGTTATATCATGTCTTGTTATGGCTTGGGGTCTATTGCGGGTGCTTATTTGGGTGGCTATTTGACAGACCGATTTGGCTATTATAAGGTGCAAATAGGCACTTTATGGGGCGGTGGAGCCTTATTATTGGTGCTCATGATGGTGAAAGATTTTTGGCTTCTGTGTTTCATCACCTTAATATGGAGTTTGGTGTCTGAAGCTTTTCGCCCTGCCAATAC
>JAYUQN010000686.1:0-3279 GCA_043756725.1 Saprospiraceae bacterium | reverse complement strand
TCAATGTTTTCAACCATCGTATTTTCAAAATCGGGATTGATTTTTTTGAAATCGGGAACGATGTGCTGCCGAATATAATTTCGTGAATATTTATCCGTTGCGTTGGAAGAATCTTCTCTAAAAGCAAGGCGTTTGGCTTTTGAAAATAGGAGAATATCCTCTTTTTTAAAGCCTAAAAGCGGACGAACGATGTTGCCGTTTTTAGGTAAAATACCTTTCAAACCTTGTATGCCTGTTCCTCGTGACATGTTGAAAAGCACAGTTTCAATATTATCCGAAGCATGATGAGCCGTTGCAATATATTGATAATCAAAGTCTTGTCTCAATTTTTCAAACCAATCATAGCGTAAATTGCGGGCTGTTTCTTGAATACCTGTTTTTTCCTTTTTAGACACCCCCTCAGTATCAAAGCGAATTTTATGACATTTTACACCTATATTATGCGCATAGGTTTCAACAAACGTTTCATCTTCATTCGATTCGTCGCCGCGTAGTTGAAAATTGCAATGAGCGATGTCGAAATTATAGCCCGATTGTTTTAACAAATGACATAAAACGATAGAATCCACACCCCCGCTTACGGCAATGAGGAGTTTGTCCTCTTTTGTAAATAATTGATTACCAGATATATATTGATTAAATTTTTGCTTCATGCGAATAAGGGAAAATTATAGCAAAGTTTCTATTTTTTTTATCATCAAAATATCCGTTTGGTCATCCGTTCCAATAGTAAAAACATGTTCACCAAACGTTTTAAAGCCCATTTTTTCATAAAAACGAAGGGCTTTAGCGTTTTCATTCCACACACCTAACCATAAATAAAGGCAATTTTTTTCATGGGCTACGGCTTCCGCTTTCTCCATAAGTTGTTGAGCAATGCCTTTGCCTTGAAAGGTTGAATCTACGTAAATGCGTTCAATTTCAAGCAATTCTTCTTTTTTATAGTTAAAATCGCTATAAAAAACAGGTTTTGAATCTGGGAAACGGGCAATATTGAGTTTCAGAAAACCGACTATGACTTCGGGATTGTCTGCAAACGCATATTCTTGCGTCATAATATAAAAAAGCACCCCCTCAGTATAAAACTCATTTTCGAGCTTTTGGAGGGTGAAAGCTGTTTGCAGAAACGCCTCAAAATCGGTAGGGTTATTGAGATGGGCAAAAGCCTCGGTAAATGTTTTTTTTGAAAAATTAAGTAAGTGTGGTAAATCCTTTTTTTCAATATGTCGTATATTCATGCTGTTAAGTAGCTTCGGATTTATCCGAACTTGTTTAAACGGATTTATCCGTTAAAATACGATAATAATTTGATGAACGACAACGGCTATCCAAAGGATTCCTATGGAAAAGCCGTTTAAACTGTTTCGGATAAATCCGAAACTACAAAATTAAAAAATATGAACGTAATAATCGTAGACGATGAACCCCTTGCGCTGGATGTGCTTGAAACCTATATCGAAAAAATGCCCGATTTGCGCCTCATAGCCCGTTGCAACAACGCCTTTGAAGCCAATGAAGCCTTAAAAAACCATGATATTGACCTCATGTTTCTCGATATTCAGATGCCGCAATTGACAGGCATAGAGTTTCTGAAAACCTTGTCGAAGCCGCCAATGGTGGTTTTCACGACCGCTTATTCCAACTACGCCATCGAAGGTTTTGAACTCAATGCGCTCGATTATTTGCTAAAACCCATCTCGATGGATAGGTTTATGAAAGCCGTCAATAAAGCTACGGATCAATATCAATTGCACCGCAAAGAAGCCGTGGCAGCACCCTCTCCCGACTCTATAGCTGTGGGTACTGAGGGGGGTAATAGCGATTATTTTTATGTAAAAAGCGATAAAAAACTCATTCGGGTGAAGTTCACAGAAATACTTTACATTGAAGGTTTGAAAGATTATGTCATTATCCGCACGGAAACGGGACGTGTTATTTCACTCCAAACCATGAAAAGTTTAGAAGATAAACTGCCTTTGGGTCAATTTGCCCGCATCCATCGCTCCTATATCGTAGGTATGGATAAAATACACGCCATCGTTGGCAATATGGTAGAAGTGGTTGAAAAAGGGCAACCTAAACATTTGCCTATTGGAAAAAACTACCGAGATGAATTGTTGGAATTGGTTGAAAAACATAAATTATAGACGAATTCAGATGTTGACAGCTTAACTTGAATTAGGATTAGTCCGATTATAAGGATTTAATAGGATTTTAGATGTTGACACACGCGCTTGTTAACATCTAAAATCCTATTAAATCCTTATAATCGGACTAATCCTAATTCAAGTTAAGCTGTCAACATCTAAATTATTTGTCAACATCTAAATTGTAAGGATGAAAAATAAAAAACAAAGAGAAGGAACCGTTTATTCCACAGACCCCGATTTTCAGTATCAATATGCTGCTGATACTGAGGGGGTCGAAGACGTGCCTAAAAATCAACAAAAGTTGCGCCTTCACATTGAGCGACTGAAAGGCAATAAAGAAGCCACGGTTATAAAGGGTTTCATCGGCATAGAGGAGACTTTAGAAGCCTTAGGTAAACTGCTGAAAACCAAATGTGGCGTGGGTGGCACGGTGAAAGAAGGAGAGATTTTGATACAAGGCAACCACCGAGATAAAGTGCTGCAAATACTTTTATCAGAAGGCTATACACAAACTAAAAAAGCGGGGGGTTAATATATATGGCTCTTTGACAATTTTAGCGGTTTTTGTCAAAGAGCATATATTTAATACTATAAATTGGGTATTTTACACGAGAAAACTACAAAAAATGAAAAAAAAGTTAACTATTGTTATTTTTTTTGGCAATTAAGTTTACCTTTGTTTAATTAAAACTGAATGAAATCATAAAAATACCTTTTTTAATTTAACCCATAAAAGTTATTATAACCCAAACTTACCACTGTCGCTCTTCTCAAATACCGCAATGGTAGTGTTTTAAATACTTTTAGAAAGTAAAACGGCGTCAGAAAATTCATTTTCTGCCTTCGCACTCGGAAAACAAATTTCCACATTCACCAGCGTTCGCAAACTTATAATCAACTGAAAAAGAGACAATTGTTCTTTCCTAACGATTGGTTAGTAAAATTTTTCATGCTTTTTTAGTAGAAGCTCTGCCTCTTTTAAGCGGTAGAGCTTTTTTCTTGCTTTCACCTGTACTAAATTTCAATGCCATTAAGCTAAGGAATTTTAACCGAGGTTTAACGTAGAGACGTTGCAGTGCAACGTCTAAAATTTAGCAATTTTTGCCCTCAACTAAGACGTTGCAGTGCA
>JAYUQN010000685.1:0-3283 GCA_043756725.1 Saprospiraceae bacterium | reverse complement strand
TAGGCTTTAGCCGTTCAACTTTTCAAACAAAAAGGTGAGCGGCTAAAGCCTTTTTTTATTTTAGGCATAACACCACCGCCATAAATGACGGTGTTAGTAATTTGTTATAAAATTAGGGGTGATTTAAGTTTATATTTATTTACCGCAAATAAATTTGCTGTTTACATTTCTACTGTTTGTGAAGCATATTTTCCTTCTTTTAGTTTGGTAGCTACTTCACCAAAGGCATTGAGTGTGATATCAATATCTTCTTTGGTATGCGCAGCCGTTGGTATCAAACGCAAAAGCATCATACCACGCGGAATGACAGGATAAACCACGATGGAACAGAAAATATCATAGTTTTCACGCAAATCCGTAATAAGTTGTAAGGCTTCATCTACTTCACCGCGCATGAAAACAGGCGTCACGCAGGTATTGGTATGTCCTAAATCAAAACCTTTTTCACGCAAACCGTCTTGCAACAACTTGACATTTTCCCAAAGCTTTGACCGCAATTCGGGTTGTGTTTTCAACAACTCTAACCGTTTCAATGCGCCAATGACCAAAGGCATTGGCAGCGATTTGGCGAAGATTTGAGAGCGCATATTGTATTTCAAAAACTTGATAATATCCTTGTCACCTGCTATAAAAGCACCAATGCTTGCCATAGATTTGGCAAAAGTGCTGAAATAAAGGTCAATTTTATCTTGTACGTGTTGCTCTTCGCCTGCACCTGCACCCGTTGCGCCTAAAGTACCAAAGCCGTGAGCATCATCAACCAACAAACGGAAGCTGTATTTATCTTTCAAATCTGCAATTTCACGCAAACAACCTTGCTCACCTCGCATTCCAAACACCCCCTCAGTAATGACGAGGATGCCTCCGCCTGATTTCTCGGCAGAACGTTCAGCTTTCAAGAGTTGATTTTCACAACTTTTAGCGTCATTGTGTTCAAACGCAAAACGATCGCCTAAGTGCATACGGATACCATCCATGATACAGGCATGACAATCTTTATCATAAACAATGACGTCCCGTCTATCCACCATCGCATCAATGATGGAAAGCATACCTTGATAGCCAAAATTAAGCAAAAAAGCAGATTGCTTTTGAACGTGTTCTGCCAATTCTTCTTCCAATTGCTCATGGTATCGAGTTTCACCCGACATCATGCGCGCACCCATAGGGTAAGCTAAGCCCCAATCCTTAGCCCCTTGCGCATCGGCTTTCCGAACTTCGGGATGATTAGCCAAACCGAGATAGTTGTTCAAACTCCAAATAATTTTCTCTTTCCCCTTAAACAACATACGATTGCCCAAAGCACCCTCCAATTTAGGAAACATAAAATACCCTTCTGCCATATCAGCATATTTGCCCAAAGGTCCGGGTACTGACAGCCTTTTTTCAAATAAATCCATAACCTTATTATTACTATTCGTTTTAAAATTTATGTTCGTAATAATTGAAACATCTTTCGATTGCGGCGATAAAATTTCAGCCTGCAAGATAGCCCTTTCAATTCTATCTTCGTCTGTTTCTTCTGTTAAAAATCCTTTTTCACGCATCCAATCATCATTATAAACCTTCCCAATATAGCGACTACCGTGGTCGTGGCACAAAACAACAACCACATCTTCGGGTTTTAAGAGATGTTTCATCTGTAAAATTCCTGCAACTGCCGACCCAGATGAATGCCCTAACCATAATCCTTCTTCACGCACAATGCGCCGAGCCATAAGGGCGGCATCTTTATCTGTTACCTTTTCAAAACGGTCAATGACGGTGAAATCCATATTATTGGGGATAAACTCTCGTCCAACGCCTTCCATGGAATATTCATAGATTTCAGTTTCATCAAAAATACCCGTTTCATGATATTTTTTAAGCACAGAACCATAAGCATCAATACCCCAAATCTTAATATTGGGATTTTTTTCTTTTAAAAAACGAGCCGTTCCACATAAACTACCGCCTGTGCCCGCAGCCGCTACAAAATGCGTTATGCGACCTGCCGTTTGTTCCCAAATTTCAGGACCTGTGCTGGCATAGTGCATATTGGGATTATCGGGATTGTCGTATTGATTGACCCAAAAAGAATTGGGTATTGTCTTGCTCAATCGTTCAGCAACAGCATAATAAGAACGCGGGTCTTCGGGTTTTACTTTAGCAGGGCATATAATCACTTCTGCACCCCAAGACCGCAACATTTGTATTTTTTCTTTCGACTGTTTGTCATTAACAGTACAAATACACTTATAGCCTTTCACATTAGCCACCATCGCTAAGCCAATGCCTGTATTGCCCGAAGTGCATTCAATGATAGTGCCGCCTTCTTTAAGTGAACCGCGTCTTTCAGCAGACTCGACAATACGCAAAGCGATGCGGTCTTTGATGCTTAAACCCGGATTGAAAGTTTCAACTTTTGCTAAAACTAAGGCGGACACATCAGCAGCCACTTTATTAAGCCTAATTAAGGGCGTGTTGCCGATGGTTTCGAGAACATTTTGAATATATTTCACGCTTTAGATGATATGGGTAATAGATTTTGTTTTCCGCTATTTTTCGTCTTATGACGCAAGATATAAAAGATGTTTAAACCTTGTATACGCTTTTTAAAAGTTTGAACGAATATTTGCATTTTTGAAAACAAACGCTTAGTTTAATTAAAAATTTTACAAAAATACGAGGGTTTGTGGAATCTGCTTTAATCTTGGTTAAAAATTTCACACAACCTTAACCTTTCCATAGGAATCCCTTCGGGAAAATCTGCTGCCTAATCAAAGCATTTAAGCCCCACTTATACAACTCTGCTCTAAATTTCTAAGTCTTGGAGACTTTGAAAATCGGCAACGTCACTTATTAGCCGTCTTTCTCAACTCATTTTATTTGCTTTTGTGGAAAACTTACCCCCTCAGTATTTCTAAAATTTCGTATCTTTGCATCGGTCAAAACTTCTCACCACAGCAGACTCAACTAAATTCGCAGAGAGAATATTATTGAAAGACTTGTATGAAGTCTTTCCGCTTTTGTGTCTTATTTTTAATTATAAAATTTTTGAGAAAATGAAATTTTCGCATCTGCATTGCCATACTCAATATTCGCTGCTTGACGGCGCAGCCAATATTTCTTCCATGTTCAAAAAAGCAAAGAACGATGGCATGCCCGCTGTTGCCATTACTGACCACGGCAATATGTTTGGTGTTTTTCAATTTGTGGCAGAAGCAGGCAAGTTTGATGGCGTGAAACCGATAGTAGGTTGTGAGTTTTACCTTGTTGAAAATCGTTTTGAAAAAACTTTTAC
>JAYUQN010000684.1:0-9073 GCA_043756725.1 Saprospiraceae bacterium | reverse complement strand
AAGTAAGTGTTTATTACTTCAAAGAGACTTGTTTAAAGTTGGTTTTTCGTTTTGTTTTGATGCGTCTGACCTTACGGTTGGACGCTTTTTTTTTTATTTAACAAATTCATTTGCCAACGTAAAAAATATATCATCAAGCAAAAAAGCACAAAGGTTTGACATCCCTTTGTGCTTTTTTATTTTAAAACCCGTATCTCCTATTTCATACGCTTACGCATCGTCTTAGAAAACAAATTGCTTTTCCCCTTTTTTTTGCTCGATTCCATATTATTTGTAAAAGCTTTCTTCTGGTCTGCTGTACAGCCCTCTTTTGTTTTACAAGCTGACAAAGTCGTAAAAGCGAGGAAAAATATAAGCAAATACTGAGGGGGGGTATTTTTGATACTTTTAATCCAATTCATATTTATATTTTTTACAAAATTAGATAATTTTTAAATCCTTTTGAATTCACAGTTCGAGAATGTCAAAATTCATGCTGAAAATCAATCAATAAAAATTGATAGCACTGTAAGCATAATTTTCTTAGCTTTGCGTCCATTAATATCCAATTATTATTAAACGAAAAAATACTCTATACAGTGTTGCAAGAAACAAAAAAAATAGCACCCGCTATCGAAAAATTGGAAAAAATAGCTTCGCAAGTTCGACGCGATATTGTACGTATGGTGTATAACTGCCAATCAGGGCATCCAGGCGGCTCGTTGGGTTGTGCCGATTATTTTGTCGCGCTCTATTTTTCAGTCATGAAACGCAAAAAGCGGTTTTATATGGAAGGCAAAGATGAAGATATTTTTTTCCTCTCAAATGGTCATATTTCCCCTGTTTTTTACAGCACTCTGGCACGTTCGGGCTATTTCCCAGTTGAAGAATTAAATACTTTTCGCAAGATAAATAGTCGTCTGCAAGGTCATCCTGCCACCCATGAAGGGTTGCCGGGCATTCGCATTGCCTCAGGGTCTTTGGGTCAAGGTTTGTCTGTTGCCAATGGTGCTGCCTTGTCTAAAAAAATGGATGGTGAAAAAAATATTATTTGGGCATTGACAGGCGATGGTGAGCTACAAGAAGGACAAATCTGGGAAGCCTTAATGTTTGCCCCACATCACAAATTAGACAATCTTATTGTGACAGTAGATTGGAATGGTCAACAAATAGATGGTTCTACAAACCACGTTATGTCTTTAGGTGACTTGCCCGCCAAATTCAAAGCCTTTGGATGGGATGTTTTGACTTTAAAAAATGGTAACGATTTGGAGGCTGTCGTTGCTATGCTCAGAAAAGCAAAACGCAGGGCTTTTAAAGGAAAACCCATTGCCATTTTGATGCGAACAGAAATGGGAAATGGTATAGATTATATGATGGGAAGCCATAAATGGCATGGCGTAGCACCCAATAAAGAACAATTAGAAAAAGCTTTATTACAGTTGCCAGAGACGCTTGGAGACTTTTAAATGCTTGTCTTTCTTGCTTTTACATATTAAAAAGTATTTTCAGGTGGCATTCTGAAAATACTTTTTTAATTTATACGTGAAAGAAATATTTTTAAAAGTCAAAAACAAGTTAGAAATTTGGAACATGAACTTTAGTTTTATGTAATTTAAGAAGGAAACTTCAAATACTCAACAATGAAAAAAACAACCCAACAACCCAATGAGAATTCTACCTTTTAAGGCGATTTACCCAGTTTTGGATAAGGTGCCGCACTCAAATGACTTTTTTGATACGGTCAAATTTCAGTATCACGAATACCGTGAGAAAGGGCAATTTCAACCCACTGAAAAGGAGGCTATTTACATCTATCGCATAACTGATGCCGATGGAAAAAAATTCACAGGCTTAATAACCTGTGTGGATATTGCCGATTATCTTAGCGGTAAGATGAAAAAACATGAAAAAACTATTCTGAAACAGGAAGATTTGCAAAGCGAATTGCTTCAAAAACGCGGGGCTGCTATCAAACCTGTGCTTTTGACCTACCCGTCTATTCGCTCCAATTCCTCTCTGTGGACAGATGGCAATAAAATTGAGCAAAAATCTCAATTGCGCGATTTCCTTTTCAATTATATTGAAAACCATAAAAAATTTTATATTATGCACATTAACAGTGAAAAACATTGTTTTTGGCAAATATCAGAACCGGAAGTGATTGAAAAAATTCAAGCTATTATTCAAGCGGAAATACCACACGCCTATATTGCGGATGGGCACCACCGCTCCGCAAGTTTTGCAGCCTTGCACAATAAATTGAAGTCTCCAAAAACGGCAAAAATGCTTTGCGCTTTTTTTCCAGAAGAAGATTTAGAAATTCAAGCTTACAATCGTATCGTTGATGACCTGAATGGTATGACCCAAGATGAGTTTTTATCGGAACTTACTCATTTTTTTAAAGTAAAAGTATTGAAAAAAGGCGTAAAACCCTATGCTAAATTTGAAATGACCATGTTTTTAGGCGGAAAATGGTTTCAACTCAATTGGCGAAAATCAGAACTCAAAGAGTTTGCTCAAGGATTGGTGTTGTTGGATGTCCATCTTTTGAATGAAAAAATATTGAAACCCCTATTGGGCGTAAAAAATATTCGAGAGGATGCACGTGTTAAATATATTGAAGGCACTAAAAGCATTAAAAGGGTAGAAGAAGCCTGCCCTACTGAGGGGGTGGCTTTTTGCCTCTTCCCTGTTGAGTTTGAAGATATGATCACCATTGCCGATTCAAACGGCATTCTACCCCCAAAATCTACCTTTTTTGAACCCCGAATGAAAAATGGACTTTTAGTTTATGAAATTATATGAATCATCCGAATACCCTTAGTTTTTGGGAGTACGAGCAGTTTTTCAAAAACATTGACATTGCTGTTATTGGCAGCGGCATAGTGGGCTTAAATGCTGCATTAACGTTGAAAGAACAACAGCCCCGGTTGCGAATTGTCGTATGTGAACGAGGTGTTTTGCCAGAAGGAGCCAGTACACGCAATGCAGGTTTTGCCTGTTTTGGTAGCATCACGGAATTAATGGACGATTTGGAAACACAAAGCGAAGAGACAGTTTTTTCACTTGTCGAAAAACGCTATCAGGGTTTGCAACGTTTACGACAAAGGGTAGGCGATAAAAATTTGACGTATCAACCATTGGGTGGCTATGAAATTTTTAAGAATTCTGTTGGTGAAGACGCCCATAATGAAGAAAGAAAATTTGAACAGTGCCTTGATAAATTGGCATATTTCAATAAAAACTTAAAGAAAATTACAGGAAAAGATGAAGTTTATAAGATAGTGTCCAATACTTTTGGCTTCAATGATATTTTACCTACACTCATTTACAACACCGCAGAAGGTCAGATTGATACAGGAAAAATGATGACAACGCTGATGAAGCAATGCCAACAAAAAAATATTAAAATATTTAATGGTTTGAAAATCCATACGCTGAATGATAATAATAGCGATAGAGTGATTGTGAAAACCGAAGAAGGATGGGAAATAGGTGTAAAAAAAGTGCTCGTTGCCACAAATGGTTTTGCGCGCCGTTTACTCCCACAACTTGAAGTCACCCCGGCTCGCAATCAAGTTTTAATAACAAAACCCATCAAAAACCTGCCTATAAAAGGAAGTTTTCATTACGACAAAGGCTACTACTATTTTAGAAATGTGAACAATCGTTTACTTCTGGGTGGTGGTAGAAATTTAGATTTTCAAGGTGAAATGACTGATGATTTTGCGACAACTCAATTGATACAAAATACCCTCTTAGATTTGCTTAAAAACGTTATTTTGCCTAATAAAAAAGTTGAAATTGAACATTGGTGGAGTGGTATTTTGGGCATTGGTAGCCAGAAGAAACCTATTATTGAATATATTTCGCCCAATATCGTCGTTGCTGTGCGTATGGGGGGTATGGGCATAGCTATTGGCAGCTTGGTTGGAGAGGACGCCGCTTTTAAAATAATGGAAAGCATGTAGCCTATTTGGCAAAAGCGATAGTAGCAAAACTAATTTTAACATTTTTCACTTCCTCTAAAATAGCCACCGCACAGGCTTCAAGAGTCGCTCCCGATGTCATGACATCATCTACAATAAGGATATTTTTACCGCTCAACAAGGAAGGGTTAGTGAGATGAAAAACATCTTCCGTATTTTTTAAACGTTCAAGTCGCGTTTTACGGGTTTGTGAATCTGTCATTTTTATTTTCGTTAAAACTTTTTTTTCAACAGGGATGTTCATCATTTCACTCAACCCATCTGCAAAAACTTCAGCTTGATTATACCCCCTCAGTATTTTCTTACGATTATGCAATGGAACGGGTATGATGTAGTCAATATTTTGAAAATGAGTAGATTGCGCCAGTTTTTGACCTAAAAAATACCCCAAAGCTACGCCAGCTTCTCGCTTGTCCTCATATTTTATGTGGTGTATCAAACGTTGTGTTTTACTCTTTTTAGTGAAATAAAACAAAGCAGCACCCGCTTCAACAGGAAATCTTCCTACAAATTTTTCAGTAAAAGGATTATTCTTATGCTCGTGAAAATCAGTCTGCGGTAATGTCAATTGACAATCCAAGCAGATAAAAGGTTCGTTACGAGGTAGCGGATTTTCACAAGCCAGACAAAGGCGAGGAAAGATGAGCGCTATAAAATCTTTCCAAAGAGGTGCAAATATTTTCGTCATAGTCGTATATTAAATTGTAAGTAATCAATCAGAATGCTTGTTTTTGTTATACAATGCAAAAGGTAAATCTTTTATCAAAACTGGATATGGCTTAATCGTATAACACTTCTACGAAGCATCAAAGAAAACAAGAATTAGCCAAAAACAAGATAATTAAAAATTATTTTTTTTAACTAAGTAAAACATCCCATAATTTTTCCTAATTTTGCAGCCACATTGAGAAAAATATAACAATCAGTGAGTTTGGGAAAAATAGTGCGAAATATTATACTCTTTGCTTTTCTTACAGGCTTTTGTGCCGTTTTGAACGCACAGGATAGCTTGCGAAAAGCTACCACTAATCCTGTTGTGCCTGCTCAGAACAGCCCCCCTGCCACCAATAATGGCATTAATAACCCAAGTTTGACTGTTCCGCCAATCGTTAGACCTATTGAGGATTATGCACCACGCCCACGCCGTAGGCGATTGACGGCTGCAGACTCTGCCCGCTTGGCTGTTAAAAGAGATTTATTTCTAAAAGATTCTTTACAAAGAGCAGCAGCGGCGGCAGCAACCGTACCAGCACCTTCTCCATTTAATACAGGCACCCAAACGCCTGCTGTGGATTCAGCAGCAAATGTTTTGATTCAACCCAATTCAGTTATAATACCCGATGTACCGATTCTCAATAGTTCAGACAATCCATTTGATATACTGAGGGGGGCTACAACAATACCTGATTCAGCCACGCCTGCCATTCAAAAAGAGGCAGAACAGATACCTTCTGCTTTGTTAGATAAGACAGTTTATTCTAAAAATTTTCTGTTCTGGATTTTTCTAATTACACTGATACTCATGGCTTTTGTGGTAGCCAATGCACGTTCCATGATTAATAATTCTTATACAGCCATTATCAGTGATAATGCATTAAGATTAATCAATAAGCAATCTTTTGGATGGGGGAATGCTATCTATTTGGCACTTTATGCCCTGTTTTGGATAAATGGAGGCATATTCGCTTTTCTATTATTAACTTATTTTGGGGTAAAATCACCTTATGGGCAGTCAACTACTTTTTTACTTTGCGTGGGGGGGGTAGCAGCAATTTTTATACTTAAACATACTATTTTATACATCATTGCATACGTTTTTCCGATAGAAAAGGAAATAAAGACTTATAATTTTATAGTCTTGACGGCTGGTGTTTTATTAGGGCTTATACTAATGCCTTTAAATATTTTAATAGCCTATTCGCCAGTGAGTTTGAGCGAAATCTTTATATATGTAACATTTGGGGCGATAGGATTAGTGTATTTGGTACGGTCGTTGCGAAGTCTGACGATAGCCAGTCCTTATTTAATAGAAAACAGGTTTCATTTTTTGTTGTACCTTTGTACTGTCGAAATTGCCCCTCTTATGATTTTAGTCAAGCTCATTAGTTTAGGTACAAAAATGTAAAACCTCACATAAGATGCGTTAGGCTTCCAGCCTTTGAAAAACTTTTCGATTGATTTTTTATAAAAAAACGAAAGTATGTCAGTAACTGCAAATGCGGAAATCGAGCAATACAAAAAAGTTAAAAGTATTCTCGTCACACAACCAAAACCTTTACAAAAATCACCTTATTTCGATTTAGGATCGAAATACGATATTCAGGTAGATTTTAGGGAGTTTACGCATGTCGAGCCATTAGATGCTAAAGAAGTGCGCCGACAAAAGGTCAACCCGGGTGAGTTTTCATCTGTTATTCTTAACTCTAAAAACGCTGTGGATCATTTTTTTAGATGTTGCAAAGAAATGCGCATAACCATGTCGGAAGATACCAAATATTTTTGTTTGACAGAAACGATTGGTAATTACCTTCAAAAATTCATCGTTTACCGCAAACGGAAAGTGTTTGTTGGCAATAAAACGATTGAGGATTTGAAAACCTATTTGATGAAACATAAAGACAAAGAGACTTTTTTGTTGCCTTGCTCTAATTATGGCGCAAAAGATGTTACACGGTATTTAGACAGCATCGGGTTGAAATATAAGGAGGTGATGATGTATCAAACAGTGAGCAGCGATTTAAGTGATTTGAAAGAGGTTACTTACGATGTTTTGGTATTTTTTACCCCACAAGCTATCAGTTCATTGTTTGAAAACTTTCCAGATTTCAAGCAGAATGAAACACGTATAGCCGTTTCAGGCAATCAAACGGCTAAAGCGGTAACTGAACATGGTTTGACTATCAATATTCAGCCTTCAACTGAAATACCTTCCATGCAAATGGCTTTAGAAAATTATATTAAATTAGCCAATAAATAAGGAGTTTTTAGGTTTTTTCAAACCACAGCGCAGCTTTGTTTTCTACAAGGCTGCGTTGTTCGTTATAGGAATGGACCTCCTGTTTATGTGTGTTTAAAAAAATTAGTATTTTCTACTTTTTTACATATAAATACTGAGGGGGTAAAAGGAAGCTACCTTTTATTCCAAAATCTCGTTATAATGTATAGGGAGTTTTAATATTGAGGGACACGATGAAATTGAGGTATTTTTATTTCGTCAATATGCCGAACAGTCTCGTCAAGGCTTCGTAGAATGGTAATGTTGGATGCTATTTTTAGTTCCTTAGCTATAACTTGATAACCAGACATTAAGATATGGCATTGTTGAAAGTGGTTGCCAATCGTATCAAGATATTGTTGCACAGAAATTTTGGCAAAAGGTTCATTGATAAGGGTAAAAATATAATCGGGTTTGTGAACACAGCAAGCGTCGCGTAAATCTTCAAAAGCAATGTCAGTGCCTAAATAAATAACTTGGTGACGGCGTGCTTTGAGCAAATAGTGCATAAAGAGCAAGCTCAGTTCTTGTCGCTCGCCTTCTGGCAAGTAAATGACGAACTTTTTAACATCCCGCCCATTCATAAGGGGTTCTTTATCAATAGCGACAATAACTTTTTGACGCAATAAATAACTCATAAAATGTTCTTGAACGGGATTGACAGAGCCAGTAAGCCACAACAAACTGAGCCTTTCGAGGAAGGGATAAATAACTTCCATCATAGTGCGCTCAAAACCCATTTGTTGAATATTGCTACTGAGTATGCGATCGAATTTAAACTCGTCCATTTCAATCATCGAAATAGTCAGTGCATCTAATTGCGTATCGTATTCAAAATTGACTGCTGAAATCTGTGAAACTTTTTCCGCAATATCTTCGCGGGTCATGGTAGCCAATTTTGAAATTTTGATACCATTTTTATTAAGAAGGGCTATATTTAAGAGCAACCGAAGGTCAGTATCATCGTAGTAGCGGATGTTTGTTTTTGTGCGGTTTGGGGCAATAAGGTGATAGCGTTGCTCCCATATCCGAATTGTGTGAGCTTTTATACCCGAAAGTTTTTCTAAATCTTTTATAGAATAGACTGCCACTGACTTTTTAGGTTTAAAAAATTATTAAAAAAAACACACTATTCTAAAAAAATAGATAATAAAAATTGCAATTATTGTAAAAAAAATAAAAAAATCGCAATCCTAAATAAAATCTATTTCACCTTTATCATGCTGCTAACGTTCCAACTATCAACAATTATGTTAAAAAAAGGTTTACTTTATAAGATAATTATTAATTTTATATTTTTAATTAAACTTCGTAAACATTCACAAGGCATAAAAAATGCCATTTTACATGAAACCAAATATTTATCTTTACACTTTTCACGGCAATGCTTAAAATGGGAATACTATTTTACAATTTAATACCCCTTTTACGCGAATGATTAAAACTGAACAATATCCATTTCCTAATTTTTTATGACAATACTCATGAAAGGCTTCAAAACGATTTTTAAACTGCTGGCAACGTTGCTGATGCTTTCAATATTTAATCAAGTATCGGCTCAAGATAGCTGCACCTTTCGTTTACGTCTATACGACCGTTATGGCGATGGCTGGGACGATTCGCAGCTCTATATCCGAACAGGTAATAATGCTGAACGGGCTTTTACACACGATGGCGCAGGGGGTGTCGAATCGGATAGTATTAGGCTTTATGATATACGGGTAAAAACGGGGGATACCATCGTTGTTAGATATGAACCGCAAGGCGAATATCAAAATGAAATTAAGTTTGCTTTTTTCAACAATGCTGGTGAACCACTTATTGCATCAGGACCCACCCCTTTGAGTGGTATTATCTTTAGAAGCCGCGTAAAATGTATATCCTGTGGGTCGCCGCGTAATTTCAAAGTCAACAGTGTTAGAGCTTTAACAACAACTCTTCAATGGGATCCATCCCTTATTGGTTTTCAACCAACCTATCGCATTGAGTGGGATTCCGTTGCCTTTACGCCCGGAACGGGAACGGCTAAAAATAGCGGTTTAACAACAGATACTTTTGCTATATTGCCTGGTTTGGTAGAGACAACGCGTTATTTCGCTTATGTCAG
>JAYUQN010000683.1:0-3291 GCA_043756725.1 Saprospiraceae bacterium | reverse complement strand
TGACGGTCACGCTCTTGGGCAATCGTGAGCAACGAATAGGCTTTGCGCATAACAGTTTCAAACTGTTGGGCTTTGCCTGTTTGAATATTCAATAAAATAAAAAAGGCTAAAAGAATTTTTATTAAACTGTTTTTCAACATTGTTCGGTTGTTTTTATTGGCGAGGCGTAATGCTACGCTTTTTTATTTTTTACATCAAAATCATACTTTTTTGCATTTATACTGATCCATATTGCAAAATTACGAATTATTCATTTAAGGCTTGAAATGTTCGGCTTTATTTTTAAAAAGAAGGAAATAAATTTATAAACGTAAATTTTAAAAAAGTTATGCGAACAAAATTAATAAAAACCTTTACTTTGCCTTTACGACAACTAAAAAACCCTTTACATTTGTCTTTTAAAAATCATTAATCACGACAAAATACCAAACACCATGAAAAAAATAGTTGCCATTTATTTTATAACTTTTTTATTTTTAACAACCTCAGATATGCTAAAAGCACAAGTTATGATGCGTACAAAAGCCCCCGTCACCCGCAAAGACTCCTCCGTAATTGACGATTATCATGGCACAAAAGTGGCTGACCCTTACCGTTGGCTCGAAGATGATAACTCGGATGAAACGAAAGCGTGGGTGAAAGCACAAAATAAAGTAACTTTTGATTATCTCGATAAAATTCCCTTCCGCAAAGCCCTTCATGACCGTTTAGAAAAAATATGGAATTATGAAAAATATGGTGCGCCTTTCAAAGAAGGTGGCAAGTATTATTTTTATAAAAATGATGGTTTGCAAAATCAATCGGTTCTTTATGGTCAAGACAACCTTAACTCACCCCCCTCAGTAATTTTAGACCCCAACACGTTGTCAAAAGAAGGTACAGTGGCTTTGGGCAGTATTCATTTCAACAAAGCGGGGGATAAAATGGCGTATCAAATAGCGAAAGCTGGGTCAGATTGGCAAACCGTTTTTATTAAGGATTTGTCCAAAGGGACTCCTACGGAGAAGTCGGGTGAAACGCTGAAAGAGGAAATACATTGGGTGAAATTTAGTGGCGTCCAGTGGTTAGGCGATGGGTTTTATTACAGTCGCTATCCTGAACCTAAATCGGGCGATGCATTGAAAGGTGCCTTGCTGAATCATAAAATTTATTTTCATAAAATCGGTACCCCTCAGTCAGATGATGAATTGGTGATGGAAGACCCTAAAAATCCTAAACGCAATATGGGTGCTGGTGTGACAGAGGATGAACGTTTCCTTTTTATCTCCCAAAGTGAAGGTACAAGCGGTGAAATGTTGATGATAAAAGATTTAATGAACCCGTCAAAAGGCTTTGTAACGATTGCCGATAATTTTAAAAATGATTGGAATGTGATTGATAATGATGGGGATTGGGTGCTGATTCAGACCAATTACAAAGCTCCTCGAGGTCAAGTCATAGCTATAAATTTGACGACGCCTGATGAAAAAGATTGGAAAACCCTTATTCCAGAAGATAAAAGGAATGTGTTGCAAGGTGCCGGTATTGTGGGCGGTAAATTGCTGACAAGTTGGTTGCACAATGCGGCGAGTAAAATTAAATTTTATGATACAAAAGGCGCATTTTTAAATGAATTGGCATTGCCCAGCATAGGCACAGTGGGAGGTTTTAGTGGCAAACGGGATGATAATCAAGCCTTTTATTCGTTTTCAAGTTTCACCCGCCCCAACACGGTTTATGAATTGGATATAGCGACCATGACATCCAAAATTTTTAAAGCCCCAAAAGTGGATTTTAAAAGTGATGACTATGAAACGAAGCAAGTTTGGTATGCTTCAAAAGATGGGACTAAAATACCCATGTTTGTCACACATAAAAAAGGGGTGAAAATGAATGGTAAAAACCCGACGCTGCTCTATGCTTATGGGGGTTTCAATATCAGCCAATTGCCGCAATTTTCAATAGCCCGTGCTGCCCTTTTAGAAAAAGGGGGCATATATGCCGTAGCCAATATCAGAGGGGGTGGTGAGTTTGGTGAAGACTGGCACAAAGCAGGGACAAAAGAACGTAAGCAAAATGTTTTTGATGATTTTATAGCCGCAGCCGAGTTTTTAATCGCTGAAAAATATACATCGAAAGATTTTTTAGCCATTCAAGGCGGCTCAAATGGAGGCTTACTTGTTGGCGCATGTATGGCGCAACGACCTGATTTGTTCAAAGTTTGTTTCCCTGCCGTGGGTGTGATGGATATGTTGCGCTATCATAAATTCACCATAGGGAGGGCTTGGTCAGTGGATTATGGTTTGAGTGAGGATAAAGACGGTTTTGAATATCTCTATAAATATTCGCCTTTGCACAATTTGAAAAAAACGGCATATCCCGCCACGCTTGTCACCACAGCCGACCATGACGACCGTGTTGTGCCCGCGCATTCTTTCAAATTTGCAGCCACTCTCCAAGAAAATCATCAAGGCGCAAAACCCGCTCTGATTCGCATTGAAACAGCCGCAGGACATGGCGCAGGCACACCCACATCTAAGCAGATAGAACAAGCCGCCGATATATTGGCGTTTATGTTTTATAATATGGGAATAAAAAAAATTTAAAATAAATTATAGTGTACAAACGTTTTTTAAAACAATGATAATCAATTAATTATATATTTATTCTATTTCCCTATTTTAAGAATGCAAATAAAGTTTTCAAAGGAGGCATTGAAAATTCAAACAAATACTTACTTTTGTAACAGGAGTAAATTTTTTCAATAAAAAAACGGAGAAAGTGGACAACGAGAGAGATGCCAAACGCTTTGAAAGCGTTTATAGTAAAAAAGTACGTGCTGGGAAACGCAGAACTTATTTTTTCGACGTGCGAAGAACAAGAGGTGAAGATTTTTACCTCACGCTTACCGAAAGCACGAAGCGCATGCAAGGGGGTTATGAACGCCATAAAATCTTTCTTTACAAAGAAGATTTTAACCGTTTTGTACAAGCTTTAGAAGAAACGGTGGCGTATATCAAAACAGAACTCATGCCGCAATATGATTACGATGAGTTTGCCCGTCGTCAAGATGAATACGAAGCCCGTATTGCTGCTGAAAACGAAGGCAGATTGGAAGCGGAAAATGGCGTTGACAAAGAAATTGAAAAAGACGACGATGACGACATAGAGGACGAAATCGTTGCAGAAAAAGACACTGAGATAGAGAAACCCGTTGCAGAAGAAAAAGTGGTAGAGGTGAAACCATCCAACCGCCCGAATCGCCCTGTTGCCGATGATGATGAAGATATGAGCTGGTAAAACGTTAAGCAA
>JAYUQN010000682.1:0-3293 GCA_043756725.1 Saprospiraceae bacterium | reverse complement strand
TTTTTTCATTATTTTACGTCTAAATATTTATTAAAACAGCTTCAAAACGTTTCAAAAAGGCTGTTTGTGTCGTATCACCTTAAAACTTTAACGTTTTTTTATTTTTTTAACTTAAATTCGTTCAAAAGGCTGGTAGATTTACTAAATTTAAAAAATTTAGTAAATCTGTAATAATTTTACTATATCTGCTCACTAATCAAGCCAAACCGCCTTTCTCTATCTTGATAGCTTAATATGGCTTGATAAAAATCTTTCTTTTTGAAATCGGGCCAATAAGTTGCGGTGAAATAAAATTCGGCATACGCCAATTGCCAGAGGAGGAAATTGGAAATGCGAGTTTCACCGCTTGTGCGTATCATAAGTTCAGGGTCAGGCATGCCAGAGGTTGTTAATTCTGCTTCAAAATGGGCTTCTGTTATTTCAGAAGGTTTCATTTGCCCACGCACTGCTTTTTCAGCGAGCCTTTGTACCCCCCTCAGTATTTCCCACTTTGCGGAGTAATTAAGGGCTAAAACGAGTGTCATGCCTGTATTATTTTGCGTTCTATCAATGCCATCCAACAAGGCTTTATAAGTTTTTGAAGGCATTTTTTCAATATCACCGATAGCTTTGAGGCGAATATTGTTTTTCATCAAAGTATCAATTTCAGATTTCACTGTTTCTACCAATAGAGTCATCAAGGCGTTGACTTCAAAGGCAGGGCGATTCCAGTTTTCAGTTGAAAAAGTATAAAGCGTCAAATATTGTATGCCCAATTCAGCGGCTGATTCGGTAATTTCACGCACAGTTCGTACACCTTCTCGATGCCCCCACACACGATTTTTGCCTTGTGCTTTCGCCCACCGCCCATTGCCATCCATGATAATCGCCACGTGTTTTGGCAGTTTCTCTATATTTATTTGCGCTCGTAAGTCCATTTTACAATAGTGCTATCTAAAAGCGGGCAAAAATAAGTAAATTATATGAAATTATTTTAAATAATGGTAAATCTGTTGGTTTTTTATTTGACGACACGCCCTTTCCAAACATACTTTTTTCGAACATTTGACCAGAAGCCAATTAAGATAATATAGGCAATATGACAAAGCTGCGACAATAGGAAATCTTTCATCAAATCCTCTCTTTTGAAAAAACGGGTCATAATTCGCAGAAAAATATAATCGAATAATAGTTTTATGAAAAGGAAAATAGTAGGGAAAATTATAAATTTTATATCATAAAAAAAGGATAGACAAAGGCTTGTGAAAATACCGATACAAAAAACAAAAACAACAACCAATTGAAAAACTGTAACAAACTCGGTATAGCTGGACGATTTTGTAGCCCATCGCATCCGTTGATTATAAAATTCTTTGATAGTGGGTTTGGCTTTGGTGAAAACGGTGGCATCATAATTTTTTAGAAAACCAACGGCTTTGGGATGAAGCTTAACGACTTTTTGCATCAATAAAACATCATCACCGCTGGCTATGTGGTCTATGCCTTTGAAACCACCCACTTCATAAAATAGCTTTTTTTCATAAGCCAAATTTGCACCATTGCAAATATGGTTCAGATTGCCTTGTACGCCTGCACCTGTAATGCCCATCATACCAATATAATCTAGGGATTGAAATCGCTCGAAGAAGGACACTTCTTTGTAAAAATTGACAGGAGCAGCAATGAAACGTTTACCATTTATTTCATAAAAAGCAGCAATCAAAGTAAGCCATTGGGGTTGTGCTACACAATCTCCATCAGTGGTCACTATCAAATCGCCTTTAGCTTGACCAATAGCGGCTTCAATGGCTTTCTTTTTAAAAGGTTGATTTTCAAGAGGTTGTACATGATGCCTCAACTCTACTAAATGCACTTGGGGGTGATTCAAATCCCGAATATACTGAGGGGTGTTATCTGAGGAATGGTCGTCAATGACGATAATTTCAAAAAGATTTTTAGGATAATTACCTGCTAAAATTGAATAGATACAAGGTAAAATCGTATCTTCCTCATCTCTAACGGGGATAAGCACAGAGATGAAAGTACGAGGTGCATATTCATTTTCCTCGATACTAAAATAAGGCAATGACTTCCAATGTTTTATATATAAAACAAAATAGACAGTATATAAAAAACAGAAGGCAATTGTGATTGCCCAAAGGGTGGTGTGTAGCACAGGCTATAAGTTGGTTAAATGAAATTACGAATTTAAATTTTGATTGTTTGAATGTGAAAAGATAGATTTAAGCATCAAACATATCATTGTAGGGATTTTTTTTGTCTTTTTCTTTGGGTCGTGGGAGTTCTATGATTTTAGGTTTTTCAGGTTTTTCGTCAACGGGGTTGGAGCTAATTTCTTCAAAATCAACGAATTGTTCTTTCTCGCGTTCACCTATTTGACGCTCAAAATCTTGTTTTAGTTTATCTACTTTGCGGTAAAGAAGTGCTTTAGCAAACAACCAACCGATGACTAAAGGGTAACATAAAAAAGTGAAAGCCACTTTCACCATGCCCATAAGCACATCTGTTTTGAATGTATCAAATAGGCTGATAACATAATCGGCAACTATTTTATAATTGATAATTAATGTAATAACCAAAAGCACGGGTGCTACCCAATATAAAATACTGATGAAACCCTTGACGACAAAAAAGAGTAAAACCATAACGCCAAGAAGCACCAATAAGGAGAGAAGCGAGTTGAAGGGGTTTTGCCCCGTGTTGAAATTGTAACTCTTGCGCTGTTGCATATTCTATGTAGTTTATAATAAAATATTAGGATTAATTGTTTTTTAACTATTTGACTGCCAATTTTTTATAAAAGTAAAAAAAAATACTACGTTTTTTTAACTTGTCACAAAGTTCTTTATTTTTTTTATTTTAAAAATGTCTTTTGGCAATATTCTTGTCAATAATAAAAATAACTCAAACAAATCTTATAACTCAAAAATTTTACAAATAATGAAAACATCTGAATGCAAAAGTCTATTGACAAA
The DNA here is from genome assembly GCA_043756725.1 of Saprospiraceae bacterium. Taxonomy (GTDB): domain Bacteria; phylum Bacteroidota; class Bacteroidia; order Chitinophagales; family Saprospiraceae; genus JAAFJT01. The sequence goes on along the minus strand of JAYUQN010000682.1, from coordinate 318 downwards.
GTTCTTTTACAAAAATGAGCATTTATATTTTCAAATTCTCATTCAAAGCGAAATATCCACCAATGTTTATGGTGAATTTAATGATTACAGTGACTATAAAGAAACTTTTGATAGACTTCAAAGAAACATATTAGACACAAATGCGTTAAAGATTGTTCCTGAAAGATTATTGATAGCCAAAACACATTTTGCAAAAGTGGCATGATTTTAGGAAATATGAAAGTAAGAAACGAAAATAAAATATTTATATAGATAAATATAATAATATTAAGACTTAAAATCCTCGTGATTTTAATAAGTGAGCCGGAGCAGTTCATC
>JAYUQN010000681.1:0-9108 GCA_043756725.1 Saprospiraceae bacterium | reverse complement strand
GATTTCCGTCCGTTCGATTTGCGCCGTTCCGCAGGTCTGGGCTTGCGTGTCTTCTTACCGATGTTTGGTACATTGGGCTTTGACTACGGTATCGGTTTTGACAAACCTGAAAAGAAGGGGGGTAAATTGACAGATTATGGTCGCTTTGGTATTATTTTAGGTTTTGAGCCAGATTAAGGGGGTTTTTTATTGTAACGTTTGCTACCTTTGACAAAATATAAAACGCCTTGAAAATTACAGTTTTCAAGGCGTTTTACTTTTGATGGGAATGCCAAAATACTGAGGGGGTACTACAAAAACACTCCTAATAAAAATTAAAATATTTAAAACCCATCCATTATTTTACTTGAAAAACAACCTTGCTATACGATAAAACAATAGATTTGTCTTCGCTTGAATCAACACAATTTCTAATCTGAAAAACAAATGCCTTGTTTTTTTAATTATATTTAAAACATTTATTTAAAAAAATAGAGAATTTATAAAAAAATGTTTTCTATTTTTACCCGAATTTAGTTTGAATACGCTCTAATTTGGTATTAAATTGTTTTAAATATTTCCTAAAAAAATGTAACGCTATGGATAATCAACTCTTTACCTTAACACTCTCTACGCTCGCTACCCACATTCATACAACACATACTTGGTTTGCTGAACAAGCTGCCCGTCAAGTCAATACGGCTTTGACTATTCGGAATTGGGTTATTGGTATGTATATTCGGGAATATGAACAACGAGGGGCTGATAGAGCACAGTATGGGGCGAAGATACTTTTAGAATTGTCCCAAAAACTAACCCTAAAAGGTTTAAAAAGTATGGGAGAACGAAGGCTTCGAGAGTACCGCCTTTTCTATCAAACGTATCCCCAAATTTGGCGGACAGTGTCCGCCAAATTCCAAAGTGTTGATAATAAAGGTATTAAATCCTTAATATTATTTTATGGTGAAAAAGATACCGCTCTATTATCCTCAATTTCAACAAATCCTGATATGCCTTGCAACGACCCCGATTTATTAGTCAACCGCTTGAGTTTCTCACATTTTCTTGAATTGCTTAAATGTGATACACCCCTTCAACGGGTTTTTTATGAAACGGAGTGCCTTGTTCATAATTGGAATGTTCGACAGCTTCAACGGGCAATGAACAGTCTTCTTTTTGAACGCACAGGCTTGAGTAAAGATAAATATGCTGTATTAAATAAACAGGGTGAGGGTAGCGGTTTTGGGATGCGTGAGATTATTCGCAACCCTTATATTTTAGATTTTTTGGGTTTGGAGGAAAAACCTGAATTTAGTGAAAGTGATTTAGAACAAGCGATAATTAACCACCTTCAACGATTTTTGATGGAACTCGGACGGGGCTTCTGTTTTGAAGCTCGTCAAAGACGTATTACTTTTGGCAATAAACACTACCGAATAGACCTTGTTTTTATCACCGCATCCTAAAATGCCATGTTTTAGTTGACCTAAAAATCGGTGAATTTGACCACAGCGATGCAGGACAGATGAATTTATACCTCAATTATTTCCATGAAAATGAAATGACCGAAGGCGATAATCCGCCTATTGGCGTTATTTTATGCGCTCAAAAAGACGCTGCTCTCGTACATTATGCAACAGGCAATCTACCACAAGCCATTTTTGTCAGCAAATACCTTATCAATTTACCGACTGAAGACCAACTTAAACAGATTGTCCGTGAAGAGCAAGAACGGTTAGAAAAGTAAAAATCAAGGGGAAATGGGCTTAAAAACTTCAAAATATGCTATATGCGTAGCTTTTTTAAAGCTTTTCCAATTCGGAACGCACTGCGTTCCGAATTGACTTGGACGCATTACAGGCTTTTATTGAAAATTGAAAATCCTAATACGCGTGAATTTTATGAGCGTGAAACCATATTGAGCAATTGGAGTACACGGGCATTAGAACGTCAAATTCATGTGTTTTACTATGAGCGTATATTGGCAAGTCGTGACCGTGAAGCCGTAGCCAAAGAAGCGGAAGAAAAAACGACACCCCTCAGTATTTCGCCCCTTGATTTCGTTAAAGACCCTTATGTTTTAGAATTTTTAGACGTCAAACCCGACCATAAAATATACGAATCTGATTTGGAGCAATTTATCATGGATAACCTCCAACAGTTCATCTTGGAATTGGGGCGTGGTTTTGCCTTTGTCGCACGGCAGCAATACATCCGAGCTGATGACGATGACTTTTTTATAGATTTGGTATTTTACAACTATATACTCAAATGCTTTGTGCTCATTGACCTCAAAATGGGTAAACTCAACCATCAGGATGTTGGGCAAATGGATATGTACGTGCGGATGTACGAGGACAAATTTAAAATCGAAGGCGATAACCCCACTATTGGTATTATCCTTTGCTCTGAAAAAAATGAAGCCGTGGTCAAATATTCTGTTCTCAACGACAGTCAGCAACTTTTTGCTTCTAAGTATTTACTGTATCTGCCTTCGGAAGCAGAATTGAAAACGGAGTTGGAACGGGAAAGGCTCTTGGCGGAGTTGCGAATCAAGGATAAATCAGCTTGAAAATTGCTTTTTTGGGCTTTTTACTGAGGGGTATTCCAAAACAAGATTTTCTCCCTTATTTTGTTTATAAAATGTGAAAACTTTACTTTAAAACTATACATTTGTCTTCGCTTGAATTAACACAATCTCTGAACGAAAAACAAATACCTTTTATAAATGCTTATTACCAAATCGCTTAAAACGTATATTTCCCAATTTCAAAGGCTGAAACAAGGTAATACTGCTTATGGAACAGCACCCCATAAGCCTGTTTTGCTATTGAAATATTTACTCCCTCAGTATTGGGAAGTGTAAAATTGTATTTAAAGCCTATTTTCCTTTGGTGAAGTTTTTGTGGCATTTGAGGGAGCGGTTTGGGAAGTGAAAATTATCCTAAAAAGAAATAAATATTTATGATAACTTAATAAGTAAAGAATATGCTCAATATTAAGCCCATAGAAATTTTAGAGTTGGAGAAATTAATCAAAACAGAGCTTAAAGAAATAGCTCTTGGTTTTGACGGTATTATTCCTGTAAATACTTATCAGCTTAACACAGATGGAAAAGTTAGGTTATTACATATGGATCACTATGACGAAGAAATAAATGACTTATCTTTTTTAAAAGATTTGCCAGATTTAGAGTGGCTTAGATGTGACATTAACAGACTAAAAACTATTGAACATTTAGCTTCACTTATTAAGCTAAAAATTTTAGTTTTAATACAAAATGACTTTGAAGATATTAGTGTATTGAGTAAATTGACAGATTTAGAGTGTGTTTTTTTGAACTATAATAAGATAAAAGATATATCAAGCTTGTCAAAATTGTCAAAACTAAGACAGTTAAAACTAGATAATAATGCAATTGAAGATATAACCCCCATTCAAAATCTTAAAAACCTTGAAATTCTAAGTTTAGCGTGTAACCGTATAACGGATATATCAAGTCTTGGGGCATTTCCTAAATTAGAAGATATATGTTTGTATCAGAATGATATAAGCGACTTTTCTGTATTAAACCATAATAATTTTCCATTATTGACACGTTCAGAGATAGGTGATAACCCTATCGAGGATTATTCATTTTTGAAAAACTTATCAGGTCTTAAAAGTTTAGCTCTTAGTGAAGCAAAAATTACTGACTTTTCGGTATTCGAAAACCTAACGAAATTAACAAGTTTTGGGCTAAGTAACAGCAATATTGAAGACATCTCTTTTTTAGCAAATTTTAAAAACTTGGTTTGGTTATCAGTGTGTAGAAATCGAATTACGAATATTGATGTTTTACAAAATTTACCTAATCTGAAATGTATAGAATTGCAAAACAATAATATTCAAAGTTTCCCCAAATGGTTATTAAATTTCAACGTAGAAATCTTACTGAAAGAAAGTAATATCACTATCTCAAATGAAGGCTTACTACGTCATCACGGAATTTTTATTTACCAAAATCCACTATTAAATATTCCCAAAGAATTGCTTAAAAAAGATAAAAACGTATATGAGGAGTTAGATAGCTATTTTAGAGGTTTAGATAAAGGGAAACCGCAGAAAAATAATGAGGTGAAAGTTGTGTTTATTGGTAATGGTAGTGTTGGCAAAACGCAAATCGTAAAACGGTTGGCAGAAAAAGAAAAGTTCATTTTTGACGAGGAACATAAATCAACTTTCGCCATTCAACTTTTGCAGACACAAATAGATAATGAAATATTAGAAGAAGGCTTAATGCTCAATTGTTGGGATTTTGCAGGACAAGATTTGTATCATGCCACTCATAGAGTTTTTATGGAAACAAGAGCTGTTTTTGTATTGGTTTGGGATTGGGAAAATGAAAATAATGATTTTCACGAATGGAATGGGAAAAAATATGAAAATCAGAACTTACGATATTGGCTTGAATATGCAACACATTTTGGTAAAAAAAGTCCAATCATTGTTGTTCAAAATAAAGTTGATTTAGAAGAAAATCGTAAGTTACCAGAACCTGAAAAAAAGAAACTTAAAGCAGAATTTCCTAACATAATAGATTTTGTAGAAGTAAGTGCTAAAACAAATGTCGGTTTTAAAATATTTGAGAATATCATTTCTAATTCTTTTGTAAGTAATGAAATCATCAAAAGAGAAGTTTTATTAGAATTGCCAAATGATTGGGTGCGATTAAGAGGTAGAATTAGAGCAAATCAAAGAAATAATTCCATAAAAAAGCAGAATTTAACTAAACAACAATTTATTAATTGGTGTAAAAAAGAAAGTATTAATGAAAAAGATGTTGATGTAATTTTGGCGTTTTTACATGATACAGGTGTTTTATTCCACAACAAACATAGTTTAGAATACGAAATTATTTTAGACCAAGCATGGGCAATTAAGGCTATTTTTCAAGTAATAAATCAAGAAAATCCTCATTATGAGGTGCTAAAACATAATAAAGGAGAACTGAAATATAATGACTTGTATAAAATTTGGAAAAATTATAGTGATACTGAAAAGACTGTTTTTATGAGTATGATGAAAGAAGCCGAACTTTGCTTCGAGAAAACATACGAAAAACAAGAGTTAAAAAACAGAGTCTTTGTTGTTCCTCATTTCTTTCAAGATACAAAACCTTGGTATATAAATAATTATATCAATGACTACGTAATGATTTATAAGGAAGAAATTGTATTTTCGTTTTTGCCACAATCATTTTTGCACCGTTTTATAATTCGCTACAATCAACAAGCCGAATTAGAAGATATGTGGCAATCTGGCATTTATTTAAAAAACAATGATAATCATATAATCGTAGAGGCAAAATTTAAAGAAAAAACAATAATAATACATCATAATTGCCCTCCTAAAGACCTTTTTTTACAAAAAGTAAAAAATGAGTTATCTAATATAAATGATAACCTGCCAGTAAAGGCAAAACAAGGAGATAAAGATTTTTTAGATAAGCAAAAAATAAACAGTTACATAGACAACATGAATAAAATTAGCAACAAACCAAGCGTGTTATTCATTTTCGCTGCCAATGACCTTATAGGCGTTAATTCAGAAGCAGCGAAAATTTGGAATACTGTTTCCAAAAATGACTTGGTCAATGCTACTAAGATAGAAAACGCTGATATAGATGCTTTAGGTGATGCTATTGATGATTGTCAAGATTTAATGATGTTTCATTTTGGCGGTCATGCTAATCAAGGAAATATTATTTTAGACAGTTTTCGGAATTTGGATAAAATACGATTATCACGAATTTTAGGTTTAAATGACGAACAACATAATCTACAATTCATTTTTTTGAATGGTTGTTTATCGTATGGACATATAGGCATATTAACGGCAAAAGGTGTAAAAGCAATCATTGCTACCAATGTAGCTGTAAATGATAGCGAAGCCATACGATTAGCAGCAGCTTTTTACAAACAGTTTCTTGAAAAAGGAAAGACTTTGAAAGTAGCATTTGAAATGGCTGAGGCAAGAGTTGAAGGTCATAATTCTTTTATTACTATTGTAAATCCAGGAGAAATAGACGAAAATCAAGAATTTACTTCATCTTGGACATTATTTATAAACTCAAAGTATCAAGATGTAATAAATTGGACATTTCAAGATTTTGTTCATAAAATATCAAAAGTTAGTGACGAGGTTGAAAAACCAGTTCGCCCACAGTTTTAACCAAAGAACGGGTGTGCTTGCGAGTGGGTCACAGCTCGCACAACCTATGCCCATGCTCGCAAGGTTCTCCAAAACCGCAGCGTATTATTAGCCGCTCTCAGAACGGTGTTCCCTATTGACCCCTCAGTAAAAAAACAAAACCGCCTTGAAAATCGAAGTCTCCAAGGCGATTTTGTTTTAAATAAGCTCTATTTCAAGCGGTTTAGATGTTTCCACCACTTCGGCGATAGAGCCGTTTAAACCTGCTCGTGCTGATTCTAAGAATCAGCTTGTGCTATACAGAGGTTCTTTGGAAAATTGATTTTATACGTATATTTGTGATTATGATAGATTTATCGCAAGCTGAAACGCACATTCAACGGGTCACGAGTTTTCAAGACCTTGTATCAACGCCATTTCATGGAGAAATAAATGCGATTTGCTGGACACGTACACTAATAGGTGATTTCGCTGAGATTGTTGAAAAGGTAGAATTAAACGAAAATATAAGGATACTTGATGAAGAGGCGCTTCTTGAACTCCCATTGAGTGAAAAGGGGCAACTTGCTCGTGAAATTCTGTTAAATGACTTGAAGCTCTTGACTTCTCAGGGTGTATCGCCAGTCCTTAATGTAATTAAGTGCTATGACAGAGACGATGATTATCCATTTTTCCCAACTGATGTTTATTCTTTTCACGTAGATCGCTCTTCCATACCAACTGATACTTATTTATGTACTTACTACGGCGACCCGAGTGAAATATTGCCCAATTCAGAAAGCACACAAAAAATATTGATTCCCGAAATCCGAGATGAACTCAAAAAGCTGTATGAAGGAGACGGTGAAGGTTTTGAAGCATTCTTAATGGAAAATTTCTTCGATTTACATTATCAAGCTAAACAGGATGCGCTTCCTATCAGCTTAGGTCTAAGTCACTTATGGAAATTGGAGATTGATCATCCAGAAAGTAAAGTACTTCCTTGTGTTCACCGTGCGCCAAAGGAAAAAAGCAGTCGGTTGTTGCTCATTTGTTGAGTATATAACTTACTACTGTGTTTCTTAAATCCAACAACATTCCGAAGAACAATAGCCAAGCTGGTACGAGTGTTCAAGCGAATCCCGAGATGTGCTTGCGAGTGGGTCTCACCCCCAGCACACTTATATTGGTTTACACCCCCTCAGTATTTTCACTTTTGAATCATAAAAAAGCGCATAACCCCTTACAAATCAAGGGATTATGCGCTTTTTTGTCTTTTGAAAATTTATCTAAAACATGTAACTATACCCTGTTGGAAAGATTAGCTGACTTATTCTTTTTTAACCGATTTTTTTCAACCATTTTAATAAGGTCTTCTTCCGCTCGATGAAGTCGCCTATTTTCTATCTTTTTTGCCATATCCTGTTCATCTTCAATAACCCCTTGTAAATACAAAAGGTGCGAATAGGAAGCAAAATGGGCTTTCAGGACAGGTTCATTATCGGATAAAAAAGGCAAAAGAATGACAGAGTTATACTGAGGATTCTCTAAACGATATTGCTGCTTTTTTTGCTTACTGATAGATATAAAATCAATCACTTGTTTTTGATACCCTAAATCTTCTAAAATAGGCAACCATTCACCATAAGTAGGTTGTATGTCTTTATAAATGTTGAGCGTTTGCATATCACTATTGATTTGTAATGTGACGTAATTTAATGACAGAATAATTTGGTCGGTAGATTTTAACTGTACATACATAATATGGCTTTCAGCTTCTCCATTATCACTAAATGTATTGAGAAGCGCATCATAACCATAATCATTATGTGTATAACGTTGTAGAGTATAACCCGCATATAATACTTGTCTTTCAATATGATTAAACCCTAAATCTTCGATAATGTGCTCTCGTGTGCGCTGTTTTCTCATAATCGGTTTGAGTTTGGTTTTGATAATATATTTTCAATAAAATGCAAAAATAAAGACTATTTAATGCGCACACAAATATTGATTTTAAGTATAAAATATTTTAATGAAGTGAAAAATATTTAGAGGTATTCCAGTTCACAAATAATCTAACCTGCTGGTACGCAAACCCCAGCCTACACGTGAGTAGGCACTCGCTCTGAACGCATTTGTATCAGCTAGCTCACAGGAACGGGTGTGCTCGTGAGTGGGTCTCTGACCCCGAACGTATTTTAGCTATCAAATACCCCCTCAGTATTTCCCTCTTTTTCAAAACAAAAAGCGCATAATCTCTTGCAAATCAAGGAATTATGCGCTTTTTTATTTTACAAAATCTTTTAATTGAATTAATGATAAGGGTTTTTATCAGGATTTTGTCTGGTATCAAAAAACCAAACTATGTGAAGTATTGAGCCTTGTTTGCGATAATACATTCTACGCTTTTTATCAATATTGATAAAACGAATGTTTTTAGTTTTTGGAGCTAACCGCCCTATTTCGGGGTATTTTTTTATTTTGTCAATTTTAGCATAAACCAAACTAACAAAACGAATGGCAAAATCATAAGAGACTTCTTCTTCTAAATATTCAGCCAATTGACTAAGGCTCAAAGAAGCCGTGTTATTCCACCTTACTGTTTTAACCATCGTGCGTGCATTTTCTTTGCGTCCTCGTGGTCAATAAGGTTAGCATCATCATAACTTTCTTGAATAGCCGCTTCCAACTCCGCTTGTTGAGTAGGTGTTAATTCATAATCTTGGCTATTGAATTTAACAACTGCTTCCATAGCATCGTATAGCCTCAATAGGAGATTCTTATCCTCCGCTTTAGAAATCATTTCATGGAGACTGCCTTTTATTTCTAAAACATTCATCGTTATTTGTTTAATTTTTAAAAATCAAAGGTAAATAAGATTGCTTTAAAAAGCAAATTATAACAGCTTTTACTCGATATATTGGGTAGATTTATCCCTTTATTTTAAAAAAAACC
>JAYUQN010000680.1:0-3296 GCA_043756725.1 Saprospiraceae bacterium | reverse complement strand
GCTTAGGCAAATTTGCCCACAACTAAGACGTTGCAGTGCAACGTCTCTACATAAAATCCGAATAAATTTAACAATTAATCCTTAGCTTAATGGCATTGGACTGAAGTCCGTGCTACGTTATTAAAAGCGAATAGGCTGCCTCATACATGAGTCAGCCTATTCAATTTCCCCTAACCGATATAATATGCCGCTTTGTTTGTTATGCGTAATTGGAAGAAATAAAGTCTTGCAAATGGCTGATAGTATCCCTTTGCTCGCGCACCATTTCTTTAATAACGTCAATAATTGACACCAAGCCGATAATTATGCCATTGTCAAAAACTGGTAAATAACGCACATTACCGTCTGCCATCAGTGTCATGCAATGATCTATTGAATCGCGTGGATTTACACGCGGCAAATCAGTTGTCATAATATCCCTGACTTGAGAATCCGTAGAGTGTCTATCTTTCAAAATCACTTTACGGGCATAATCGCGCTCTGTCATTAAACCCAAATAGGTTCCGCCTTGCATGACCATGATAGAGCCGATATTTTTTTCATGCATAATTTTTAAAGCCTCTAATACGCTTGTATTCGGTGCTACTGAGATGACCTGACTCGATTTTTTTTTCAAAATGTCCGCTACCTTTCCCATGTGTTAGTCTCGATTTTAGGTTAGTAAAATTAGTTGGTTACGAATTCATTTCGTAAAAATAGGAGGTTCCTTTTAAAATTCCAAATTATATTTTACATTTTTTATATTTTGTAAAATAATTTATAAATATTTTACAAAATACTGACTTAAATACCCCCCTCAGTATTAATGACAAGTGGTTTAGGAAACTGTTTTTTATTTTTTTTGAAAAAAAATAAAAAACAGTTTCCTAAACCACTGCCAAGAGCAAAGAACGACCTGTACTTCTTATAATTTCTTAGGCAATATTTTAAAGATTTTATCCGAATTGCTCTATAAATGAGATTTCCGAAGTTACCCGTAAATAAAAAGAATTAAATTTGCTTATCAATTAATAAAATTTCGGACAATGAAAGTAGCAGAATGGGATTTAACAAAAATGATTCACGTCAAAATCCTGATAAGCGTCCTTCTCTATAATATATTGACTTCAGCTTGCAAAGCAACCCCAAACTTCTCCAAAACCGATGCCTGTATCCCTTCCGCTAATTCTTTAATTTCAATACCTTTACCCTCGCCATAATTCACTAAAACAAGTGCTTGTCGTTCATGCACCCCGACGTTGCCAAACCGTTTGCCTTTCCAACCACATTGCTCTATCAACCAACCTGCGGCAATTTTAGATTTTGGATGTCCGATGTCCGATTTCGCTGTTTCAACAGGATAATGCGGCATATTTGGAAATTTTTGTATCAATCTCTCAAAATCCGCTTTTCCGATGGTAGGATTTTTGAAAAAACTACCCGCATTGCCCCATACCGTTCCATCCGCATTTTTTTTATACGGGTCTGGCAATTTCGATTGTCGAATAGCAACAACGGCGTCTGAAATATCTTTAATAGTAGGATATACAATCTGTTTTTCAGCTAAAACCTTTTGAATATCGCCATAATCTGTTCTCAGATTATGGTTTTCATGCGTCAATTTTAAAAAGACTTTTGTAATCACATACTTCCCTTTCATATCCTGTTTGAAAATGGAATCTCGATAGCCAAAGGCACAATCGGCATGCGTAAACGTTTGAATATCATGCACTTGCACATTTAAGGCTTCCAATTTTACAAAAACATCTTTCAACTCTACACCATACGCCCCGATGTTTTGAATAGGTGCAGCCCCGACAGTTCCCGGTATCAACGACAAGTTTTCAATGCCACCCAAATTATTGTCAAGTGCCTTCAAAACAACGCTGTGCCAGTTTTCACCTGCGCCCATTTCCACAATTACCCCCCCCTTGACGCTTCCATCGTCATCAGGCTCGAGCGTGACAGTATTTTGTACTTTTTTGAAACCTTTAATGCTATTTTTTATAAAAAGCATGTCATAAAAATCTTTTACCAATAAAATATTGGAGCCACTGCCCAATATTTGAATCGGCAAATTCGTAGCCATTAAAGCAGCTTTTAAAGCTTTCACCGTTTTCACCTCTACAAAAGCGGTGCAATGGGCTTCTATACCAAAAGTGTTGTCATGTTTTAAGTTGAAGTTCTTTTTTATAGTCATATTAAAATATTTTCACATACATAACCCCATCAATAGGCACACCCTGCTTAACGTGATATTTTCGGCAATAGCTCTCTCGCTCAAAACCCGCTTTTTCAACCACGCGCATGGAAGCAGGATTGTGTGGAAAAATAACAGCTTCAATGCGGGTTAAGTTGAAATCTTGATGCAAATAATCACAAAAACCATGTACCACAGCCGTCATAATGCCTTGACTACGAAAAGGTTGCGCCAGCCAATAACCAATTTCATCCTTATGTTTGCTGCCCATATCCGATTTCATCATCCGCCCAATGCCACCTATAAGCTCCCCGTTTTCATCCCGAATAGCCCAATTGACGACCTGTCGGTGCTTTGTCAAATTATCAGAACTAAGTTTCAAAAAAAATTCCGCATCTGTTTCGGTATAAGGATGCGGGATTTGCAAGGTATTGGCTGCAATTTCTGTATCATTTAGGTATTTCACAAAAAAGGGCTTATCCGTCTGCCGCACTTCTGTTAAATGTATTTTGTCATTGATATTGATGTATTTTTTCATATTGACAGATATTAAAAACCCACTAATTTGACGAATTTACAAATTTTACTGAAAATAATGTGCAAAATTGAATCAAATTAAGGATTTTGCGCCAAATTTAAAAAAATATAAAATGGAATACAGACAACTTGGAAAAAGCGGTGTAAAAGTGAGTGTTTTATCACTCGGTTCATGGCTTACTTTTGGCAACCAAATCAGCGACGATGTTGCAGAAGATTTGATGCGCACCGCTTACGACGGCGGTATCAATTTTTTTGACAATGCAGAAGGCTACCACTTTGGCGAATCTGAAAAAGTGATGGGTAAAATATTGAAAAAAACGAAATGGGACAGAACAAGTTACCTCGTGTCCTCGAAAGTTTTTTTTGGCAGTCGTCGCAATCAAAAGCCCAATCAAGGCGGTTTGAGCCGAAAACACATCTTTGAAGCCTGCAATGAAGCCCTCGACCGCTTGCAAGTTGATTATTTAGACCTCTTTTTCTGCCACCGACCCGACCCCTCTGTGCCGATGGAAGAAATTGTCTGGACAATGAACCACCTCATGTCGCAAGGAAAAGTCCTCTATTGGGGCACAAGCGA
>JAYUQN010000679.1:0-3298 GCA_043756725.1 Saprospiraceae bacterium | reverse complement strand
AAACCACCTTCTTTCATCGCTATTTGCACCAAAGCCTGTTCAACATCGCGTGCCATGCGGTTTTTATCGCCACACACATAGAAGTAGGCGCCATTTTGAAGCCAATCAAATACTTCTTTTGATTTTTGTAACAATTTATGCTGCACATATACTTTTTGCTCTTGGTCACGACTGAAAGCTAAGTCAATTTTATTTAAACTGCCATTTTTAAAAGCCTGTTGAAATTCAGTTTGGTATAAAAAGTCAGTTGTAAAATTGGGATTGCCAAAGAACAACCAGTTTTTACCCGTTGCCCCCGTTTCAGCCCGTTCTTCAACAAAGGCTCTGAAAGGCGCAATGCCTGTACCCGGTCCCACCATAATTGTATTTTGGGAAGCATCTTTTGGCAGCTTGAAATATTCGTTTTCTTCTACAAAAACCTTCACTTTTTCGCCAATTGCCAGTCTATCTGCGAGGAAAGATGAAGCAACGCCTTCTTTTTTACGCCGTTGCGCTTGATAGCGCACTGCACCTACCGTCAAATGCACTTCTTCCTCATGCGCTGCCAAACTGGAGGCTATGGAGTAAGCCCGAGACGGTAATTTTCTTAAAATATTCGCTAAAACTTGCGGTTGCAATTCGGTTGGAAACTCCACGATTAAGTCCGCAATATCCCGTCCATAGATGTAATTTTGCAGAGCTTTTGGGTCGTCCAAAATCGCTTTCAATTTGTCATTTTTAGACAAATCATAATATTTCTGTAAAACATCACGGGTCAAAACCGTTAGTTCCGTTTTATCCATTAAAATTTCACCCAAAGCCGAATTTTTACCCTCAAAATCCACTTTTACTGAGGGGTCTAATTTTGATGCTTTTAAAACATCGGACACAATGCGTTCTGAATTTGTGGGAACAATATGCAAGGCATCCCCCGCCTCATAAGTCAATCCAGAGTCTGCTAAACTCAACTCCACATGCCACGTTTCTTTCACCGAACCCCGCCCATTGAGTTGTATTTTCTCTAAAACTTCCGCTTCAAACGGGTTTTTTCTATTGAAATTCGACTTAAGTTTTTCGGGTTTTGTAGCTGTCATATACGCTTGACCGTTGCCATTTGCAGCAACTCCCCTCTGGGGCTGGGGGGCTGGTTTAGGCATTTTTTCAACCACATTTTTAACCCACTTTTCAGCATCATCGTGCCAATCCACATCACAATCAATGCGTTCAGCCAAGCGTTTTGCGCCCAATTTCTCTAACTGTTGGTCAAAATCAATCCCTGTTTGACAATATTGTGTATAGCTTTTATCGCCCAAAGCTAAGACTGCAAATTGCATATCGGGCAATTTAGGCGCACGGCTACTAAAAATAAATTTGTGCAATTCCTCGGCAGCCGCAGGTGGTTCACCCTCACCATAAGTGGCAACAATCGCCAAGAGCAATTTTTCATTTTTCAACTGCGAAGGCTTATACTCCGCCATATCCGCCACCACAACTTCCGACCCCGCCGCCTTCAAAGCATCAGCCGTTTGGTTAGCCGCTTTTTTACTATTACCCGATTGCGAGCCATATAAAATAGTAACCCTCGTAGCTAACGTAGCTTCGGCTTTAGCCGAACCCGTCAAAACGGCTTCAGCCGTTGCCCTCTGCCCATTGTACACTGTCCGTTGCCCATTGTCTATCGGAGCCTCTACCCTATTTTGCACTTGTGAAATGCCATAAAAATAGCCACTCAACCAAACGAGTTGTTGCTCATTGAGGTCAGAGGTCAATTGCTGTAAGGCTTTGGTATCCAAGCCGATGGGCAGGGTTTTATTGTCTGTCAAAGTCATTTTATATTTTTCAATTAATTGATTTTACTATTACAAATTTGAGCCACGAATTTTACGAATTTACGAATTTCACCAATCTGGATATTGACATTTAACTTGAATTAGGATTAATAGGATTTTTAAGGAAGTGATAGGATTTTAGATGTTGACGTTAGATGTTGACATCTAAAATCCTATCATTTCTTTAAAAATCCCATTAATCCTAATTCAAGTTATGCTACGCAATCATCCCCGCCGCCACCGTATTACACGTATTTTCATTCACCAAGATAAAAGCCCCCGTAGCCCGATTTTGTTTATAATTATCAAAAACAATCGGTTTAGCGGTTTTTAAACGGATTTTCAAGATGTCATTTAGCACCCCCTCAGTAGTTTGCACTTTTTCAAGGGTTGAAATATCCCGTTTGTACTCAATTTCTTTCACAATGGCTTTGATGGTATTTGCCCCATTTTGAAGGGTCAATTTATCGCCTTCATAGAGTTTTTGTCTTTCATCGAACCAGCAAATAGTGGCTTCCAATTCGTTGCTCGTTGTCGCAACGGTAGCGGCGACTTTAGTCGCTGTTGCGTGCGAATCAGCGACTAAAGTCGCCGCTACGATGCTGTCACCCCTTGAAATATCAATATCATCTGCCAAATGTAAAACAGCCGCTTGCCCAGCAAACGTTTCAGTGACATCTTTCAAATTAACTTCAATGTGTGAAATTGTGGACTCAATACCCGAAGGCAAAACCACCACCTTATCCCCTACTCTATAAATACCGCTTTGAATCGTTCCCGCATAGCCCCGATAATCGTGATGCTCCTCAGTGTGCGGACGAATGACGTATTGCACTTGAAAACGGGCATCGGTGAGGTTAATATCGTCACTCAGTTCAAGGGTTTCTAAATGGTCGAGTAAGGTTTTGCCCCTGTACCAAGCCATTTTTTCAGACCTTTCAACCACATTATCGCCATTCAAAGCGGAAACGGGCACAAAAGTAATATTTTTTCCCGAGGGACTACTATGTAGCAAACCCAATTGCTCCGCCAAAACCAAATAATCGGCTGCAATTGACTCAAATATTTCAGGGTCAAATTGCACCAAATCCATTTTATTGATGGCAACTACGATGTGCGGAATACCCAACAGAGAAGCAATCAGTGAGTGTCTGCGAGTCTGTTCAATCACACCTTGACGGGCATCTATCAGCACAATGGCTAAATCAGCATTACTCGCTCCCGTCACCATATTACGGGTATATTGTACATGACCGGGCGCATCAGCGATGATAAATTTACGCTTTTTTGTGGTGAAATATTTGTACGCTACGTCAATTGTGATGCCTTGTTCCCGCTCTGCCCGTAAGCCGTCGGTAAGCAACGAGAGGTCAATTTCACCATTCGCCTTGTTTTTGGTTTGGCGTTCTATGGCGTTTAATATATCGAGGGAAACGGCTTGGCTATCAAAAAGTAAGCGTCCGATGAGGGTTGATTTGCCATCATCTACA
>JAYUQN010000678.1:0-3302 GCA_043756725.1 Saprospiraceae bacterium | reverse complement strand
TCAATAAATCTTCGGTAGGCGTGAGTATCAAACTGAGGGGTGTACGAAACTCGTGGGAGATATAAGAAAAGAAGCGCATTTTCTCCTCCGTTGCTTGTTTGGCTATGTTAGAAACCTTTTCAATTTCGTCTTTCTGCGCTGAAATAGCGTAATTTTGCGCTGATAATATTCTGTTAGATAGTTGTTTTTCTCTTAAAAGATAAAACAAAACAGCCACTAACACAATAACGACTAACAACAAAGCACTCATCAGATAAAGCCTGTTGCGCTGCGAAGAATAGGTTTTATTGAGGTCTTGAATTTTATTTTCTTGGCGTTCAATATCCGTCTGTTGGTCTTTTAGTTTTTTGAATTGCGCCAATAAAATATCCACATTATCGGCATCAATAACCGTCGAAAACAACTTGTTTTCTTTGGTAAAAGCTTGTTTTTTGAGAATTTTAACCGCCAATTCAATCGCTTCCGCGCCGCCTGTTGGATACAATAAAGTGGCATTTAATGTACCTTTTTTTACCTGTTGAATACCGCCCGTTACGGGAATACCGTCAATGCCCATAAAAAACATTTTTTTTGCCCGTCCTTCTTTTTGTACGACTTTATAAGCATATTCGGCTAAAAGGTCGGTCTGACAAAAAATAATATTTGCCTCTGGATGTTTGCGTAAAATATTGAGCATTTTGCTCGTAACATCATCAATGTCATCGGGTTCAAAAGCCTCTACTATTTTGAGATTGGACGAAGCGGCAACTGCATCTTTGAAGCCTTTATTGCGCTCAATGGCAGGTGAAATGAGCATTTTCATGTTTACCGCAATAATATTGCCTTGCCCTTTGAATTGACTGGCGATGTATTTTCCTGCCGTTTTGCCCAATTCATAATTGTCTGCACCGATAAAAGCGGTGTAAAGTTCCGAGTCTATTTTTCGGTCAATCAAAATAATCGGGACACCTGCTCTGAAAGCTTCTTCAATCACAGGTTTAAGGGGTTTGGACTCATTCGGCGAGATAATCAATAAGTCAATCTTCTTTTTGACAAAGTCTCGGATTTGCTGAATCTGTTTTTCGTTATCGTTGTACGATTCCGCTATTTCAAATTTTATGTCCCGATGAAAAGCCAATTCTCGCGCCATTTCGCTGTTCATCACATCACGCCACGGGTCGTGGCTGCATTGAGAAAAGCCAATGGTATAGGTTTTCTGTGGTTGTTCAGAACAAGCCGAAAACCACAAACAACTGCCTATTATGGCTAAAAAGCCCCATAATATTGTTTTATATTTATACAACGACCTTGACGTTTTTGAGAAAAGAAAATTTTGAAACGGAATACCCCTCAGTAATTTAAGCATAAGGACTGTATGCCAATTGGTAAGTTTGGCATGCCGTAAAGATAGGTAAAACAATATGCAAAGGTAAGATTTTCAACTGTCAAAATCACCGCCCCGCATTTTCGCCCTTATCACCCAAAAGATAATTGGAGAAGTTTAGCATAACTTTCTTATCGCTCATGTTGGTGTGGGTACTGCCAACGTTTATTGGCGACAAAGCCGAACGTTTTACCCTTATCCTTTTATTTTATTCAATCTTATCTCGCTAAAGAGGGTTACTTTGAATGAAATGCCGCATATAACTGAACCTTCGCTACGGAGGGATTCATCGGATTGCCATTGAGCATCAAAAGATAACACGCCAAAGAGGATATTTGCCAATCCGTTATCAATTTTTCACCATCGTAACGATAGGTTTTTTTAAAATTATCGTTGATGGGAATATCTAAAGCTGCGCAAATTTTGAAGGTTCGAAACAGCGTGTCCGCAAAATCCTCAGCCGATATATCGCCCATCCGTTCCATGATGTCGCTGGCGTAATATTCCAATTTTTGACGATGGCGCACTTGTCGAATTTTTTGCGTAGCTAATACTTCATCAAGATAATCATATATTTTTAACATGGAGCGTTGTTTTAAATTTGGTAAAAATTTCCCGCAAGCAGACGTGAGAGCTTGGCTTATTCAGCTTCAGCTCTCTACGTCGCTGCGGTTTTTCTTTAGGTTGGTTGTCAGTTTTCAGTTGGTTAGTTGTCAGTTTTGTATATGAAACTGACAACTAACCAACTGAAAACTGACAACTAACTAAACAGCCTGCTTTTGCCTCATTTCTGCCAATTGTTTGAAAAGTGACTTTTCCTCTTCGTTCAAATTTTTAGGCAACGTGATATTGATTTTAGTATACAAATCGCCAAATTCATGAGGATTTTCATATTTTGGCATACCCAAACTTCTCAATCTTAAGGAGCTACCATTGTCAGTCCCTTCTTTTATATTGATGCTTTTCACACCATGAAACGTTTTCAACGGCACTTTGCCACCGAGTAGGGCAGTATAAACATCCACATTCAAAGTGACATATAAATCGTCGCCATTGCGCTCAATGAAAGGGTCGCGGACAAGACGAATGGTGACAAATAAATCACCGTTTTTACCGCCATTACGCCCCCGCCCGCCTTTTTCTGGAATGCGAATTTTTTGACCATCGCGGATACCCCGTTTGAGGGTGATGGCTATTTGTTGATTTTCAAGTTCTAAAATCCGTTTGACACCATGAAAAGAATCGGCTAACAAAATCTGCAATTCTGCTTCATAACTGGCACCATGTGCTGTGTGATTTGTGGTGTAACGTTGCCCGCCTCCGAAGGGAGACCCCTGCTCAAAACCGCCCCCGCTACCGCTGAAACTGCCGCCAAAGAATTTGTCAAAAATATCTTTAAAATGGGCATCATCCGCAAAGTCGTCGGCTGTAAAATTATATTGTTGTCCTCTGCCCTGCTGTTGTTGCTGGCGGTTGCGTCCCGTTTTTTCAGCGTATTCCCAGTTTTCACCAAACTCATCATAGCGTTTGCGTTTGTCGGGATTCGATAAAACTTCATTGGCTTCATTGACTTCTTTAAACTTATCTTCGGCAACTTTATCACTCGGGTTTTTATCGGGATGATATTTCATTGCCAATTTGCGATACGCCTTTCTGATGTCTTCCACAGAAGCTGTTTTGTTTACATCAAGTATTTTATAATAATCTTTATAAGCCATAAAAAGGGTTGTTTTATGGGTCAAAATTAGGAAAATACTGAGGGGGGTAAAATGACAAAAATTAGGGAGACAAATGATTAAAGTCATTGTTTAGTTCTTCTAATAGGATAGTATGTTTTTATGTAAGAACTTAGCCGTATGATGGACTTCAGTCCGTCAATGTTTAAATCTCATAGAAATACAGTGTGTGCTATTTTTTAAATAAAATTATCACAATTACT
>JAYUQN010000677.1:0-9147 GCA_043756725.1 Saprospiraceae bacterium | reverse complement strand
GGACATCTAAGAAAGCGAGATAATCCTTTGTTTCAGCTATTTTATAGCTCGGAATTTCGCCATTGACAATACGCGTGAAAATACTTGCCATTATTTTGCAATTTGGGTTTTGGATTTCGAGTTTTGTGTTATTCAAAACCCGAAACCCAAAACTTTTTAGTCTAAAGCTATACTGATGACTTTGAATTCAATATTGCCGTTAGGTGTAGAAACGATAGCAATATCACCTACTTCTTTACCCAACAAGCCTTGACCGACAGGGGAACTAACGGATAATTTACCCGTTTTGAGATCTGCTTCTGATTCAGGCACAAGTTTATACTTGAACTGTTTTTTCATCTTGGTATTTTCAATGACGATATTAGCCAAAACGCCTACTTTCGAGTCATTGAGCATGGTTTCATCAATGATACGGGCATTGCCCAATTTGATTTCTAATTCGGCTATTTTAGCTTCAAGCATACCTTGGGCATCTTTGGCAGCATCATATTCAGCATTTTCAGAAAGGTCCCCTTTCTCACGTGCTTCGGCAATGGCACGCGCTGCCTCTTTGCGTCCTGTTGTACGCAACACCTCTACTTCGGCTTTGATTTTTTCATAACCACCTTGCGTCAAATACGTGAATTGAGACATAATTATTTAGGTTTTATGATTAAAAAATTGTGATTTTTAATAAAAATAACGTGTAATACTGAGGGGGGTATTTGAGAATTTCAGTTTGAAATTTTACCCTCAGAATGGTTTTTACACTATAAAAAAATGGAATTTTATACAATAGATACTAAAATGGGATATGACACGAAAAGGCGAGAAGACTTCTGACCATAACTGGAAGAAACCTTCTCGCCTTTTTTCGTAATGCAAAGATATGGGTATTTCTCCGAATAAGTCAAATTTTCAACACACTTTTTTTTTATGGGTAATGAGTAATAGGTAATGAGTAATAATTTAGGGGCTGAATTACCCAATACCCATGATTTTAGAATTTGTTTTTCCACATCATACTCTCTACAGGTTTGTCTGAGCGTTGATTGTATTTGGCATTGGGTTTTCGGTTGTAAAAAATTTCAATTTCACCTTCCACTTGAAAATATATCAATTGACCGATGGGCATGCCTGCATATATGCGAACGGGCATGGCAACGGAAATTTCCAATGTCCAATGATTACAAAAACCCACATCCCCTTTGCCTGCCGTCGCGTGAATATCAATGCCGAGCCGTCCTGTGCTTGATTTGCCTTCTAAAAAAGGTACAGCGTTGTGGGTTTCGGTATATTCTTCCGTAACGCCCAAATAAAGTTTGCCCGGTTTCAAAACATACCCCTCAGTAGGAATTTCAAAATGGGTGATGGTATTGTGTTTTTGGGCATCTAAAACCTTATCGTTATAGGTTGCTAACCATTTGCCAAGATGCACATCGTAAGAATTTGTGCCCAAACAATCGGCTCTATATGGCTCTATCACGATGTCTTTTGAGGCAATACTTTCTAATATCTTCTTGTCTGAAAAAATCATAATTAGTTTTAACTATCTGATTATCAATATTCTATGGTACTTTTAAATAAATTCATTTTGAAAAAGTCTGTAAAAGTACAAGACAGAAGTGTGAATAAAGGGTTTTATACGATTTTTGTTTTACCTAAAATATCAATTAGAATTATCATTGCGTTTTTTTAAATACCGACAAATATCAACTTTCGAAAGTTTTCCTCCCAATATTTTTTTCAATCGTTCCGACGTGATATATAGCGTACACCCATCCCCAAAAGCAATCGCTTCTCGTTGCGCAAATTGCGATAAACCAAAAGTAAAAACAGGGTTTATTTTTTGTGCAAAAATCTGTTCAACAGGTTGTGTGGTGTTAAAAATCCACAATTTTTGATAGCTCATTAAGGCAATTTTATTTTCATTCGGACTCAAAGCTGCCGCAGTTATGGCTCCTCTAAACTTACCTTTTTTATCCGTTTCAAAAACTGTAACCAACTTAGCGGTGTGTTGTCCTATTTGATTGGGTATTTTATAAATGCCTGTTTTGCCAGAATACGGTTTGCTGGTAAAATCTTTTGTAAAAATTAAAATGGTATCATTGAGAACAATCATAGCTTCTGCGTCAAAATGCTCATCCCCTTTAGAAGGGGGAAATGCCTTTTGATTGTCATAATGAAAGGCAATTCTTTCAGCTTTGATACTCGAATCTTGTATTTTATTCTTGAAATCTATAATTTTATAAATCACCAAATCCTTACGATTTTGAGCATTGTTGCCAAAATCAGCGATATAAAGGTTGCCTTTGCTATCAAGTTGCATTTCCTCCCAATCCACATGGGTTGCATTGCTTATTTTTAATGTTTTCATTAAAACACCTTTTGCATCGAATTGATGAATGACTGGGTCACTACCAGAATCATTATGCGACCAAAAGCGATTTGCTGACTCAACGATTAACCCCGAACTTTCATGCAGATTTTTAGGCAAACGAGTAACTTTATGCGCTGAAATGGTACGGCAAGCGGTGAAAAAAGGAAAACAAAAAAAAAGCAATTTTAAGATATTAAATTTCATACTGTCTTCTTTATAGGTAAGATGGCAAAATTTTTGCAGATAAAATCCCTAACACAAATTTACAATAACATAAGAGAAAACATAATGAATCAAAAAATTTCAAAAATGAACAAACACACATCCGCTTTCATTTTTTCTATTTTTTTCTGTACGCTCGCACTCGCTCAAAGCGATAGCCTTTCCATACAAGCTGACCAAATGCCGTATTTTAGAGGTTGCAACACGCTGCCCGAAGGCTCAATTGAAAAGCGGGATTGCTCTAATCAAGCCTTAGTCAATTTTATATCTAAAACAATGGAAACGCCTAAGAATATGGTGTCCACAGGTGTGGTTTATGTCCATTTTTTTATTGATGAAAATGGGAAAGTTGAAAACCCTAAAATACTGAGGGGGTTAGAAAATGGTCAAAATGAGGCGGCTTTGGCAGTATTGCGAGATATGCCTACTTGGGAACCCGCTTTGTTTCAGGGTAAGCCTATCAAAGTGAAAATGACTTTGCCCATTCGTTTCAAGCAAAAAGATGAATCTGAATTTTCAAATGGATTTCAAATGATATGGGGCAATATCAAAGGGCAAACGGTTGATAAAAATGAACTTTTGAAGAGTTTAACAACGCCTATTTCTGTTCGAGATGAAAAAGGAAATTTGATGGAAGTGAATGAGTTGATGTTTGAAAGGGAACGGGACGGCAAATATGCCGATGCACAAAGCAATGGCACTATCACTGAGAATATGCAGAAATTGGTAAAAAAACTTAAAAATGGTGACAACTTTACCGTGACAGTCACTGTTCAAAAGAAAGGGCAATTTTACTATATTGATAAAAATTTTAAGGTTGAAAATTGATTTTTCAATTCTTTATATGCCGCTATTTGAAACCACAATTTGCAACTCATTTCCATTTTCTGCGTTTTAACAAATAAAATTTTAACACTGCAAGCAATGCAGAATAAAATTTTGAATTTCAAACAAAATGCGGACACAAACCATATTTTATTTCTAAAAATAGACTATCAGAGAAATTTATTACCTTTGCATAAAATTTTGAGTCCTCATCGTGTCGTAACCAAACCAGAACAATAAAAAATGACGGACAATCTCGAACTTAGTGTTTCACTTGATACGCCAACACCCACTTTTGAGAACACCGATGCTTACCAATATAGACAAGAAGTGCTGAACGATTACGAACTTTGCGTTCTGAGCCGTGAGATAAGTATCATCGGCAGACGTGAAGTGCTGACTGGTAAAGGTAAATTCGGCATTTTTGGCGATGGTAAAGAGGTGGCTCAAGTTGCGCTTGCCAAAACTTTTAAAAAAGGCGATTGGCGTTCTGGCTACTACCGCGACCAAACATGGATGTTCGCTTCTGGTATTTCTACGCCTGAACAATTTTTTGCTCAACTCTATACGGATTGTGAAAACGACCCTTTCAGCGGCGGACGACAAATGAACGCGCATTTTTCAACAGCCAATGTGGATAAACATACAGGCCAATGGGTTTCCCAAAAAGATACTTTCAATACGGGTGCCGATGTTTCTTGTACAGCAGGTCAAGTAGGACGTGCCGTAGGTTTGGCTTTGGCTTCTAAAAAATACCGTGAAATTCCTGAATTACGCCACTCAACCCCTTTCTCTGATAGCGGCAACGAGGTTTGCTTTTGTACGATTGGCGACGCCAGTACGTCTGAAGGTCCGTTTTTTGAAATGGTCAATGCGGCAGGGGTGATGCGCATCCCCTTAGCCATTTTTATATGGGATGATGGCTATGGCATTAGTGTTCCTTCAAAATATCAAACAACTAAAGGCAGCATTTCAGAGGTATTAAGGGGTTTTGAAATCAATGAAGATGGCGAGGGCATTAATATCTACACATGCAAAGCATGGGATTACCAAGATATGGTAGAACAATTTGAACGTGGTATTGATTTGGTGCGTAAAACCCATATTCCTGCTATTTTTCACGTTCAAGAAGTCACGCAACCACAAGGTCACTCCACTTCTGGCTCGCATGAACGCTATAAAAATAAAGAACGCCTTGAATGGGAACAACAAATGGACTGCAATAATGTCTTGCGTCAATGGATTCTCTCAAATGATGTAGCGACTGAAACAGAACTGCAAAGCCTTGAATTTCGCGCAAAAACCCGTGCACGTGAAGCTAAAAATAAAGCATGGAATACTTATTTCAGCCCTGTAAAAATTGCTCAAACTGAGCTACTGAATATTTATTCCCATCTTTCACAAGATATAGCAGACAATGATAATACAGTTGCTTTAAATACGCTTTTCAACGAGTTGAAAACCATGCGTGAGCCTTTTTTATCTGAAATGCTTAAAAATGCCCGTAAGATGGCTTTTTTACTGACTCGTCCCGAGGCAATCGGGAGGGGGGGCAAAAGTGAAGCTTTATCGAAATTGAACACGTGGATTGAAGGCTTAAAACAACAAGGGCATAATAATTTCAGCACCTATTTATACAGCCAATCGCCTTTTTCAGCTTTAAATATTCCAGAAGTTGCTCCTTCTTATAGCGACAACTCAATTTTGAAAAATGGCTATGAAATCATCAATACTTTTTTTGATAAAACATTTGAAAAATACCCCAATACTTTTGCTTTTGGTGAAGATGTGGGCGGTATTGGCGATGTGAATCAAGGTTTTATGAACCTTCAAAATAAATATGGTGTCGAGCGTGTTTTTGATACAGGCATTCGGGAATGGACAATTATGGGACAAGCGATTGGTATGGCGATGCGTGGTTTACGTCCTATCGCTGAAATTCAATACCTTGATTATCTTATTTATGCGCTTGCGCCTTTATCTGACGATTTAGCGTGCTTGCGCTATCGCAGCAATGGCATGCAGCAATCTCCATGTATTATCCGTTCACGTGGACATCGTTTGGAAGGAATTTGGCACTCTGGCTCACCTATGGGCATGATTATCAATGCCTTACGGGGTATTTATGTTTGTGTTCCCCGCAATTTTGTACAAGCGGCGGGTATGTACAACACACTGTTGCAATCAGACGACCCGGGCTTGGTTATTGAATGCCTAAACGGCTATCGTTTGAAAGAAAGATTGCCAGATAATATCGGTGAAATAACTGTACCTTTTGGCGTTCCCGAAGTATTATTAGAAGGGCATAATGTGACTTTGGTGACTTATGGCTCATGCGTCCGCATTGCGCAAGAAGCGATTGAAACACTTAAGAATGTAAATATTTCAGTAGAACTCATTGATATTCAAACACTTCTGCCTTTCGATTTAGAGCACGTTATTGTTCAATCGTTGAAAAAAACGAACCGCATTATATTTTTAGATGAAGATGTACCGGGTGGAGCCACATCTTATATGATGCAAGAAGTGCTTGAAAAACAAGGGGGCTACAAATACCTTGATTGCCCACCACGCACAGTGACCGCAAAAGAACATCGTCCGCCGTATGGTTCAGATGGTGATTATTTCACCAAACCCAATGCAGAAGATGTGGTAGATGCCGTTATGGAGGTTATGAATATTTAGGGATATATTAGCCGTCTATCATCTCATTTCTGTCACCTACTTTTATAGTTTTATAACTCAAAACCATTTATTTATGAATTTTATTTTACTACTATTAACACTCTATTTAATAGTCGCTTCATTTTTAAGAAGAACAAAAAGAGTCCCAACACACCCCTCAGTATTTTATGACCTTAATTCACCTGACTGGGTAAAAAATGCTGTTTTGTATCAAATAAACGTTCGCCAGTATTCAAAACAAGGCAATTTTGAAGCGGTTACCAACGATTTGCAACGTATTAAAGATTTGGGTGTTGACATTTTATGGCTCATGCCCATACATCCTATTTGTGAAGAGCGCAAAAAATGCGATGAAAATAGTGTCACTGAATGTTGGGGAAGTCCTTATGCTCCTTATGATTATGAAGCCATTGATGAACGATATGGCACTGAAACAGATTTTCAAAAATTCGCAGATACAGCACACCGTTTAGGCTTAAAAGTTATCCTCGATTTTGTACCCAACCATACAGGATTTGGCTCAAAATGGATGAAAGAACACCCCGAATGGTTTGTTCACAAACCCGATGGCACTATCATGCCTGTTACGAGTGACCAAGGCGAGGAATGGGCAGATATAGCGCAATTGGATTTGACCAATAAGGATATGCGCGAAGCGTGGATGCAAGCGCATGAGTTTTGGATTAAAAAATTTGATATTGATGGCTATCGCGAAGACTGTGCATGGGCAATTTCACAAGATATGTGGCTTGAATTGCGCCAACGCCTTAACAAATTGCGTCAAGTGTATTTCCTTGCTGAAGATGAAGTGCACGGCAAAGAGCAATTTGATGTCTGTTTTGAAGCTAATTATGGTTGGGGAACACATCATTTTTTGAAACAGATTGCGCAAAAAAAACTATCTGCTTCTGCTTTACATGTGCATACCGAATTTATAAAAAATACGCATGGCGTGAGGGGTTGGCAAATGAATTTTACCCAAAATCACGATGAAAACACCTGGCATGGTTCTGAAAAAGACCTTTTCGGTGCAGGGGCTGATTGCTACACCGCATTGTGTTATGTTATTGAAGGACAACCTTTGATTTATAACGGTCAAGAAGCCAGCTCAACCAAACGTCTTTCTTTTTTCAACAAAGATGAAATTGATTGGTCAGATTTGAGTCGTACAGCTTTTTTCAAAACGCTCAATGACCTCAAACACAATAATAAAGCGTTGTGGAATGGGCAAAATGGTGGTTTCCTTTATAAAATTGAAACCACAGCAGATAATCAAGTTTATGCTTTTCAGCGGGAAAAAGAAGGTGATAAGGTGCTTTGCATTTTCAACATGAGCGATACCCCCCTCAGTATAAACCTAATTGGAAGCTCTTTCACAGGAAAATTTACTAACATTTTCACTAAAAATACTATAAACTTAGCGATTCCTATTCACTTTGATTTGAAAGCTTATGAGTTTTTGATTTTTACGAATGGAGAATACATTTAATTTTCAGTAGAATTACAGTAAATGGAATTTGTAATTTTAGGATTTTTTTCCCGACGACAAATTTGTTATGTACTCTATTTTTTTGGTTGAGTCCTAAAATATTTGTTTATTTGCAAATGAGACGTTACTTCGTGTTTTTTATTATCGTTTTAGGTACTTTTTATGGTTCTGCTCAAAACGCTATGGTCGTTATAGACAGTATTCACATTGAAGGCAATAAAAAGACAAAAACCCGCATCCTACTTCGTGAATTGACCTTTTCGCAAGGTGATTCAATACCCCTCAGTATGATGTCCGTTGTGTTAGAACAGAACCGTTTGCGGTTGATGAATACCAACCTTTTTTTAAATGCGAAAATGAATATTAAAAAATGGGAGGCTAATAATCACGTTATTCTTCAAATTAGTGTTACTGAAAATTGGTTTATATTTCCCATTCCTATTTTTGAAATTGCTGATAGAAACTTCAACGTGTGGTGGAAAGAACAAAAACGAGATTTGACACGCACCAATTATGGTATGCGTTTCACCTTTCAGAACGCAACAGGAAGACGTGACCCTATATCCGCTTTGGTTCAGTTAGGTTACACACCCAAATATTCGTTCAGCTACTCCCAGCCTTTTATCAATAAAAAGCAAACCATTGGTCTTTCTGTCAATTATTACAATGCTGTTAATAGAGAGGTCGGTTATTCAACGGATAGCAACAAAATCGCTTTTTTTAAAAATTCTGAAAAATTTTTGCAACGGCGAGAAGCAACAAGCTTAGGTATTAGTTTCACACCCGGGCTTTACACAAGCCAATATATTTCAATAGGATATAGTCGCAATAGAGTTGATACAGCCATAGCCAATACCCTCAATCCCGATTATTATCTCGATAACCGTTCGCAACAAAAATATCTCTGGTTGGTCTATAGTTTTTCACAAGACAAACGGGATATTCGTCCCTATCCTCTTAATGGCTATTATTTCAATTTTAATATTCAAAAAAACGGCGTTTTTAAAAAAGATGATGCTAATAGTTTGGATATTAGTGTGCGTTATGCTCAATATATTAGTTTTGCTAAAAAATGGAGCTTTGAGACTTTATTGAAAGGCAAAACAGCCCTTATTCGCGACAAACAACCCTATACGCTTGTGCGTGGCTTGGGATATGGGAGTGACTTTTTGCGGGGCTATGAGTATTACGTCATAGATGGTCTGGATTATGGGTATGCAAAAAATAGTTTGCGCTTTGAACTTATCAATAAAACTTACGACCTTCGCAAATATGCTCGCTGGAACTGGATGAAATCGTGGATGGAATTGCCCATAAAAAGCTATTTGCGGGTAAATCTTGATGCAGGTTATGTCCATAATCCTTATGATAAAGCAACAAATAAAATGTCTAATCGCCCCCTTTATGGTGGTGGCTTGGGTTTCGACTTTGTTGCTTATTACAATATGATTTGGCGTTTTGAATACAGTATGAATCATCTAAGCGAAAAAGGAATATATTTCAGTTATTCTGTAGGGTTTTAAATAGTTGAATGGTTGGGTAGTTGGTTGGTTGGGGAGTGAGTTAG
>JAYUQN010000676.1:0-3307 GCA_043756725.1 Saprospiraceae bacterium | reverse complement strand
TAAATTCGTGGCTCCAAGTCAAAATTAAGGTTTTACTATCTACTTTACAACAAATTTAATAAATATGTTTGAAAACGAAAAATTTGAAGAAATATTAAATGTGTTAAGACAGGGTGGCGTTATCCTCTACCCTACTGATACCATTTGGGGCATTGGGTGCGATGCCACTAATGAAGCCGCTGTTGAAAAAATAAATCAGATAAAAAATAGAAAAAATAAAAATGGCTACGTGCTATTGGTGGACTCTGTTGACACGCTGAAAAATTTTGTTGACCACGTTCATCCCCGTATTGAAACCCTCTTGCATTTTCACGAGCGTCCCCTTACTGTTATATACGATGAAGGTTTGGGTTTGGCTCCTTCGGTATTGGGGAAAGATGGCAGTGTCGGCATTCGGGTTGTAAAAGATGCTTTTTGTAGAGAATTGATTCGCCAATTGGGTAAGCCTTTGGTGGCAACTTCTGCCAATGTAACGGGTAAAGATTTCCCCTCCCATTATGGTGAAATCAGTTCAGAAGTGCTTGAAAAAGTTGATTTGGTTGTGCGGTATAAACAAGACCAAAAGGAACGGGGTGAGCCTTCCGTTATCGTGCGTTTGAATGAATTTGAGGAGTTGGATTTTATAAGGGAATAGAAAAAAGTGTGTATTATTTGTATTGGTTCTTTGAATTAAAAGCGCAGACGTTGCAGTTACATAGAGACGTTGCAGTGCAACGTCTCTACGTTGTATCGTATCTCGTTTTTAGGTATTTTACACCATTTCATATATCATAACGCCTTCGTTTTCAAGGCTTTAACCGCAAAATCTACCGCCCGTGCTGTCAATGCCATATACGTCAAGGAAGGATTGACGCAGCTACTGGACACCATACTCGCCCCATCCGTTACGAACACATTTTTACAATCATGCACTTGATTCCAAGCGTTTAAGACAGATGTTTTAGGGTCGTTGCCCATGCGCGCCGTACCCATTTCGTGGATGCTACCGCCGAGCGTAGCGTTGTTGTCATAAGTCGTCACTTTATGACAACCCATAGCTTCTAACATTTCAACCGCATCATTTTTCATATCCCCTTTCATACGTTTTTCATTGTCTTTAAATTCCGCATCAAACGTAATAGTCGGTTGTCCCCATTTGTCTTTCACGTCAACATTGAGGCTCATCATGTTCTCAAAATAAGGCAGACATTCGCCAAAAGCGGCTAAACTCATCGTCCAATCGCCCGCTTCGGTGGCTTTTTCCTTGAAATTTGCGCCAAAGCCCGCTTCGCCCACCATGCTTTGCCAACCTTGTCGTGATGCACCACCTTGATAGCCGAAGCCCCGTAGATAATCCCTTTTATCGCTTCCAATATTTCTGAAACGGGGAATATAAATGCCATTGGGACGACGACCCAAATAATATTTATCTTCAAATCCTTCTATTCTACCCGAAGCTCCTACTTGCGATTGATGATCCATCAAATAATGCCCCAAATTGCCTGTTGAGTTGCCCAAACCATTGGGATACTGAGGGGGGGTAGAATTGAGTAAAATCCACGCAGAACTGATAGCAGAAGCACAAACAAACACAATTTTCGAGTAAAATTCATGCCTCTCACCCGTTTGGCTGTCTATCACCAAAACACCCTTTGCCCGATTTTTTTTAGCATCATAAATCAAAGAGTTGACGATGGAATAAGGGCGCAAAGTGAGCCGTTTTGTCGCCATAGCTGCGGGTAAAGTTGAGGACTGGGTTGAAAAATAAGCACTGAATGGGCAGCCTCTGATGCACATGTTGCGGTATTGACACGCCATACGCCCTTTGTGGGCTTGGGTCAAATTGGCAGTGCGCCCCATCGTGAAAAAACGATCAGGAAAGGCTTTTTCAAAACGGGATTTCACCGATTTTTCAACAAAATTGAAATCCATCGGTGGCATCAAATGTTGGTCTGGAAAATGTGCCGCGCCGAGGTTTTCACCTGAAATACCGATATGTTTTTCAACATAATCGTACCATTTTTCTATATCCGTGTAGCGAATGGGCCAGTCGGCTGCAACACCTTCTTTAGCATTGGCGTCAAAATCGAGGGAACTCAAACGGTAGGATTGCCTTGCCCACATAATGGATTTACCGCCCACAATATCGGGACGAAACCAATCAAAACGTTTTTTCTCCGTGTAAGGCGCGTCAATATCCTTAAACCAATACCCCTCAGTCGTTTCAGAAATATAAGGTTTACGGTAGTGAATCGGGTATTCTTCTTTTTGCTTTATCGTACGGCGTCCGTGATGAGCATATTCCCACGGCGCAAGGTTGCTTTGGGCATAACCTGTGATGTGTTCAAGTGGTTTCCCCCTATCGAGCATCAAGACTTTCAGCCCTTTTTCCGTCAATTCCTTTGCTGCCCACCCGCCGCTGACGCCTGAGCCAATGACGATGGCATCGTAGGTGTTTTTTTTCTGTGAAATGTTTATGTTAAGTGTATCCATATATTGACTAACGAAATTAAGCTTCAAATAGTGATTTTAGGCTTTTGGCAATTTATTGACTTCAACGTTAACAACAATAAGGTTTTCTGACTCATCAAGCCATTTAAAAGGATAATAAAGTCATTGTCGAATTTTTTACAAAGTTAGGGCTTTTATAGAGAAAATAAAAGTTTTTACTGAGGGGGTCATTCCAAGCGAAAAAATTCCGTTTTTAAGCTAATTTTATTCTTTTTCTATTTTATCTTTAAATTTAAAATATTCACAACTTCATGATAATCAATATTTTAAACATAGTTAAATATTCGTATTTTTAATTGGAACGTCTTTTGGCATATAACTATTAGAACACAGTTTTAAATCCGATTTTTTTCACCATTAAAATATTCCGATTATGGCAGCTTTCATTTTAATCATCGTTGTTGTGGGCTTGGGAATTTACATAATTTATCACTTTGTACGCACTAATAAATTCAAAATCGCGAAAAGCAAAAATCATTTGCTTATAAAAGTCAATGTAATCATCAACCAATAGGATAAGAAGCTTTTTCTTTATTTCCACTGCATTTTAATTAAGTAACGCTTAAAAATAACATCGCTTTTTGTCATTCTGGGGAAAACCCACGCGGAAAAAGCGTGGTCTAAAACGGAATGACAAAAGACGGAATTAATTTTTTAGCGTTACTAAATATCATTAATAAAACCAAGTAAACGATAGATTATTTGATTTCTTATTACGTTGTTGTATGGATCAATAAGACCTTTGGTTACACCTTCTTTATAATAATTGTATTCAGAAGAATATAGAATTAAAATTGGATTTTGAGGATGTTTGCTA
>JAYUQN010000675.1:0-3312 GCA_043756725.1 Saprospiraceae bacterium | reverse complement strand
ATAAGCGTGACTACGGCAGCTATGATGATGGATTGCGCCCCTGCATGCGCAGCGGCTTCTGGATTTTTTTCACCAATCCGACGCGCCACAATAGCTGTGGCTGCCGTGCTCAAACCAATAGCAATGGAGTAGATAATGGTCACCACAGACTCCGTCAAGCCCACCGTTGCAATGGCATTTTGACCTAATTTGCTTACAAAAAACATATCCACTACCGCAAAAACGCTTTCCAAACTCAATTCAAGAATCATCGGAATGGCTAATAAAAAGACTGCTTTTCGGATACTGCCTTGCGTGTAATCTTGTTGTTCACCATTAAGGGATTGCTTGACAACGGTATAAAATTTTGAGACCCGCTCTTGAATCGTCATAACTATTAGGTTAGCACTTGCAAGTTTTAAAATATTTGTTTCACTAAATAAAAGACAAAATTATATTTTTTGTTTTAAATAAAAAATACCCCCCTCAGTATTTGCGGTAAAAAAATATTCCTCTTCCTCATTCGTCTCCAATTCTATACCTTCGCCAAAACTTTTTAATTAATGATGAATGATGAACTTTGCCCTCATTCATCATTTATCATTCATCGTTCATCATTATTACACATAGTGAATACACTCAATTTCAACCTTCTTCTGAAACTGGCGTGGCGCGATAGCCGCCGCAATCGAGCGCGTTTGCTGCTCTTTGTTTCCAGCATTATTCTCGGCATAGCGGCTTTAGTGGCTATCAATTCTTTCAGTGAAAATTTGCAAAAAGACATTAATAGCCAAGCGAAAGAACTGTTGGGGGCAGATTTAGTGATTGATGGACTCAACCCGCCACCCCCCTCAGTATCCCACATTATTGACAGCTTAAAGGGTGAAAAATCCACGATGGTGTCCTTCCTTTCTATGGCTTATTTTCCTAAAAACGAAGGCACGCGACCTGTGCAAGTGAAGGCGCAACAAGGCATTTATCCTTTCTATGGCGACTTGGTGACAGAACCCGAAGGCATTTCAAAGAAATTCTTAAACGGACGTAAAGCACTGGTTGACAGGACTTTACAGTTGCAGTTTAGCTTAAATATAGGGGACTCTATCCGCATTGGTGATATTAATTATGAAATCATTGGGCAGGTGAACAGCGCGCCCGGACGCTCGGGTTTGCAAGCCAGTATTGCCCCCTCCGTATATTTGCCCTTATCTACATTGGATACAGCCGATTTACTACAACGGGGCAGCCGTGTGGAATACCAATATTTTTTCAAATTAGATAAAACCGATGATTTAGAGGCTTTGGCTAAAAACCTCAAACCTCGCCTCGAACCTGATAAGTTTAGGCTTGAAACCATTGATGATCGTAAGCAAAATACAGGTCAATCGTTCAATCAATTGGCTGATTTTCTTAATCTGGTGGGTTTTATAGCTTTGCTTTTAGGCTGCATCGGCGTGGCGAGTGCCGTCAATATTTACATAAAAGACAAGTTACCAACGGTGGCAATACTCCGCACTTTAGGAGCCAGCGGTCGCCAAGCGTTTATTATTTATTTGATACAAATTACCGCTATGGGTTTGGGGGGTGCCATTATTGGCGCGCTATTGGGGACGTTGATTCAGCGTTTTTTACCTTTAATATTGAAAGATTTTTTACCCATTGAAAACGTGTCAAATGACCCCTCAGTAAGTTCCATAATTTCAGGCGTTTTGACGGGTTTAGGTGTTGCTATTTTATTCGCTTTATTGCCGCTTTTGACTATTCGTAAAACGTCTCCTTTGCGCACTTTGCGCTCTGGTTTTGAAGAAGCTGAAAACAAACGTGACCCATTGCGGTGGTTGATTTTTATATTGATTGCCCTTTTCATTTTTGGTTTCACCTATACACAAACGCATAGTGTGAAAAACAGTGCAATTTTCATCGGGGGTGTGGGCATCGCTTTGGGCTTATTGACTTTGACCGCTTGGGGCTTGATGTTTACGGTGAAAAAGTTTTTTCCAAAAAGCTGGAGCTTTCCCGTAAGGCAGAGCATAGCTAATATGTATCGTCCTCAAAATCAAACACTTACATTGATGGTGAGCATTGGTTTGGGCACAATGCTAATTTCAACCTTGCTTTTGATGCAACAACTTTTATTGAAACAAGTATCGTTTGCAGGCAGTGGCAACCAGCCCAATATGATTTTATTTGATATTCAAACGCCTCAAAAGGACAGCATTGCGCAACTCGTGGCAGCCAATAATATGCCTCTGATTCAGCGTGTGCCGATTGTCACTATTCGTTTGGAAGAACTGAATGGGGTTTCACGCACCCAGTTTTTAAACGATTCAACAAGTGACATCCCGGGTTTTATCTACAATCGGGAGTGGCGTGTCACTTTCAGAGATAGTTTGATAGAAAGTGAAACGTTGCTTGAAGGTAGTTTGCCACCCAAAGGCAGGCTTCCAGATGGCACTGTGGGCGTGACCATAGCGGATAATATCATGAAGGATATGAAAGCAAAGGTCGGCGCAAAAATCACTTTTAATATTCAAGGGGCGTTGATGAATGCCACCGTTACAGGCATTAGGAAAGTGGACTTTGGGCGTGTGCAAACCAATTTTTTGATTTTATTTCCATCGGGTGTGCTTGAAAATGCGCCCCAGTTTCATGTTGTTGTCACGCGCGTCAATTCGACCGAGCAATCTGCAAAATTTCAACGGGAGTTGGTCAGAGCGTTTGCCAATGTGTCGGTTGTAGATTTGACGCAGATATTGAAAACGGTGGATGAAGTATTGGGCAAAATCAGTTTTGTCATACGTTTTATGGCTCTTTTTAGCATTTTGACAGGTTTGATGGTGCTGATAAGTTCGGTATATTTATCAAAATTTCAACGCATCAGAGAAAGCGTTTTATTGCGCACCATAGGGGCAAACCGTCGGACGATATTAACTATCAATGGTTTAGAATATTTTTGGCTTGGCACATTAGCGACCTTGACGGGCGTGGGTCTTTCCATAGCAGCGGCTTATGGTTTAGCACGGTTTGTTTTTAAAATTCCGTTCGACATTCCGCTGCTGCCGTTGTTGATTACCCCCCTCAGTATAACGGCGTTGGTAATCGTCATTGGTTTGCTCAATAGCCGCCAAGTAGTACGCCAATCGCCCTTAGAAGTGCTGCGGCAAGAGGTGTAATTGCGAATTTATTTGCAACGTAAAAAAATATTTTACGCCGTAAAATCGTCACATAATACCGTTCACCATCATATTATAATCTTTTAATAATTATAATATTTTTTAAAATGTAATTGCTTGTTTTTGTCGAGAATTGGAGGGATTTTTGCATTATTAATTTTAA
>JAYUQN010000674.1:0-9172 GCA_043756725.1 Saprospiraceae bacterium | reverse complement strand
ATTCCTAATTCCTAATTCCTAATTCCTAATTCCTAATTCCTAATTCCTAATTCCTAATTCCTAATTCCTAATTCCTAATTCCTAATTAAAAAAAATGGGGTAAGGGTGAAAACGTGTGGTAAGAGCGCACGGCGTTCCGCAGCAATGTGGGAAGCGGATAAACCTTGTGGGTTGAAATGCCACGTACACCGCAACATCTCGAAGCAATTCGAGGTCACTGTGTGGCTCGCACAGTGCGGGGGGTAGGCAGATACAGGTTGTTGGTGACGGCAATCGTAGATAAATGATAGATAAACCCTCATTTACTGTCCGAAAGGACTCTTAAGGAGAGGGGGTACAGAATCCGGCTTACAGGTGGGCAGTTTTTTTCTTTTCAATTAAAAACCTCCGTTGCATGATAATTTGCAACGGAGGTTTTAATTTTTTACATCTTAAAACTAAAAACTACTTGGGGTAATGGCTTATAAACTCAAAAATATACCCGCGTTCTTTCAACATATCAATCATAAGGCGCAAATCTTGCCGTCCTTTTTCTTTAGCCAACATTTCATCGTGACCTAAAAACACTAAATGGTTGGGCGTTTGCATAGCACTCCTCCGAAACATATCGTCTATTTGAGCCACTATTTGCTCGGGTGAGCGTTTCGGTAAAGTGTTGCCAAAGTGTTCCCATTCCATATCCCAACCATATATTCTAAAACCGTTTTCCAGTAAAATTTCTGCAGTTTTACCCCCACTTTGCGACCAACCGCGTTTAATATTTGGTGTTGCCCAAATATCACGCCCCGGCATACGCACTATTTTTGTATGCGTGCCAATGATGTCTTCATTGTCCATAATATCTTTTGCTGCATTGGCTGGCGCACTGTAAAATTGCTTGTATTTATGATAAGCATGAGAATACGAATGGTTGTG
The DNA here is from genome assembly GCA_043756725.1 of Saprospiraceae bacterium. Lineage (GTDB taxonomy): Bacteria > Bacteroidota > Bacteroidia > Chitinophagales > Saprospiraceae > JAAFJT01. The sequence continues at coordinate 8,257 of JAYUQN010000674.1, read as the reverse complement.
CACCTCTATTGAAGGGTTACGTTTCATATCGTTTAAATGCGCCATAAATTGCTTATTGGCTTTAGCATGTTTACCTACTGCAAATTCACTGATTTTTATCTGCTTTTCATTGATAATTTGCGTTAAAGCTGGCGTAGGTGAAAGAGGTCCATCATCAAAGGTAAAGTAAATCACTTTGCTGTTAGAGTCAATGAGCGTTTTAGGCAGTTTCTCCTCAGCCTTTTTTTCAGCAATTGCTAAAAGAGCATCTTTAATAGCCATAGAATCAGTTGGCTGATACTGAGGGGTCGGCGTAGAATTAACGCTTGACTGGGTTTCGTTATCGCAAGCCCATAATTGCATGAGCAGCAAAAGGATTGAAAAAGAATTCATAATGCCTTTAAATAATTGTCTCGGTTGAGTTTTCATTAAATATTTTTAGAATAGATACAGTGCAAAAAGTGGTGCAAATTTAGAGACTTTTAAATCTAAAATAGTCATTCAAGTTTTTTTTTCAAAAAAAAATATCTCCTCATTGGCTTTTTGTATCTTTGCGCCGCAAAAGCAACCAATTTAATTATCACAATCAGTTTTTAGTTTTTAGTTTTTAGTTTTTAGAGCATTTTTGTATCTAAAAATTAAAAACTAAATGCTAAAAACTATTTTCACTCATTTCTAACATACACAATATGAAAATAGACGTTATTCTTGGCTTGCAATGGGGCGACGAAGGCAAAGGCAAAATTGTGGATTTTTTAGCTGAAAAATACGACATCGTAGCCCGATTTCAAGGAGGACCCAATGCCGGGCATACCCTAAAATTCGGCGGTAAAAAATTTGTTCTCCACACCGTTCCATCAGGCATTTTTAGAGAAAACCTTATCAATGTGATTGGTAATGGTGTCGTCCTTGACCCTATTACGCTTGAAAGAGAAATTCAAAATCTCCAAGCCGCAAACGTCACTTATCAAGACCGTTTGTTGATTGCTAAAAAAGCGCATTTGATACTCCCTACACACCGTTTGCTCGATGCAGCAAGCGAGGCTGCCAAAGGTGCTTCTAAAATTGGTTCTACCTTGAAAGGTATCGGACCTACCTATATGGATAAAACGGGTAGAAATGGTTTGCGTTTGGGTGACACCATTTTGCCCAATTTCAAAAAACGCTATGATGCATTGAAGCAAAAGCATCTTGAAATGCTAAAAATTTATCCACCCGTTTCCTTCGATTTGGAAGCTGAGGAAGCCCGATGGTTTAAAAGCCTTGAAACCATAAAATCGCTGCAACTCATTGATTCTGAATATTATATAAATAAATCTTTAAACGAAGGCAAACGTATTTTGGCAGAGGGCGCACAAGGCTCTATGCTCGATATAGATTTTGGCACTTATCCCTTTGTGACTTCTTCCAACACGCTGACTTCGGGCGTGTGTTCTGGTTTGGGGGTTGCGCCCAGTAAAATTGGTGAGGTGATAGGCGTCACAAAAGCTTATTGCACACGGGTGGGTGGCGGTCCTTTTCCAACAGAGTTACACGATTCTGTCGGGGATAGGCTGCGGATTGAAGGGGCTGAATTTGGTAGCACAACAGGTCGCCCACGGCGTTGTGGTTGGATTGACTTGCCACAATTACGCTACACTATTATGCTCAATGGCGTGACGCAAATCTGCATCACTAAAATTGATGTGCTCAATCATTTTGATGAAATCAAAGCAGCAACGCATTATAAATACAATGGAGCCATTACCCAAGACCTTCCTTTTGACATCAACGAGGTGCGCGTAGAACCCGTCTATCGAGCATTTAAAGGTTGGAATCAAGACCTTGACGCTTCTCTTCAATTTGAAAATTTGCCACAAACTTTAAAATCTTATACCGATTTTTTAGAAGAAGCACTTGAAATACCTGTCACGATGATTTCAACGGGACCTGAACGTGAGAAACTTATTTTGAGAGAAGAGACTGTCGGATGTTGATGAAAAGCTTTGTTTATTACTCAGAAATAGGGTAAGTTTTTCAAAAAAACTTACCCTATTTCTTTGCTCAAAATTCACTATCTCTCCCATATATTCCTATTAAAATTTCACCCTTTTATTAAAAAGATAAACACCAAAAACACTAAAAATAGACATAAAAAAATCAGAGAAACCCACAATGCTCGCCAGCGTAAGCACAATAAAAACCACCGTCGCCAAATGCCCAAAATAGTCCGTTTTTATTTTAAAATCTGTGAAAAACACCCCCCTCAGTATAGCCGCAAAAATAAGCCCTAAAAAGACAATTGATTGATAATCAATTGTTTCAATATAGGAAAATGCCATGGTGAAACTGCTAAGACCCATCAATCCAATATACAACCAACGATAAAAGGCGTTGAAATCAGGTGCACAATCGAAACCACAATCGGGTGCTTTGCTACCCGCTATGATGCGGCGATTGTAGGTAATTATTTGATATAAAACATAGATGAAACCTCTAAAAGGTGGAAATTTGAACAGCGGTTTCAAAACGGGTATTGCTGCGCCAATGATATAAAAAAGAGCCTCTTTGCCATATAATGTTTCTTCCGTCTCCGCGTCGTAAAGCGGTATTTCATGTCGGGCACGGTCAATATCTATTTTTTTCAACAGGTCTTTAGGGGCTTCACTGAAACCAATACGGTTTTCAGGCAACAACCAACCAATATTGACAAACCCCTCAGTATAAGCTTTGCACAAAGGGCAGACATCGTCGTAAATGATAATTTTATGCGCTAAGGTTTTCATAATCCATAAATTTTGATGGTTAGAAATATAATTCAAAATTAAATGAATTTTCTGAATTTTCAAAAAATAATGAAAGTTTATTTATAAAAAAATGGTTGCTGTAATTTTTCGTGTGCAAATGTAGAGACGTTGCAGTGCAACGTCTCTACGTGGTTCATTTTAACAAGGTTATTGAAACAAAATACCCTATAGCGCACAAAAAATTACAGTAAAAAAAATTAATTATTTCGATTACTTTCCATTTATTTAAAAAATATAATTTGAAAAATACCCCTCTATTAAGTTGGTATTTTCAACTAAATGGAACTATTTTTGAAACGTTTTAGTTATAAAAAAAAATGAGTTGCAAATTTTCGACTATTAATATATTGATAATCAATAAGTTGTATTTAAAATTTTGCAAATAGTTTTTGCATTTCCTTAACACTACACCCATGAGCATTAACAGAATTTCACAATGAAAAAACCATTACTTGCAAGCATTTTCTTCTTTAATTTATTCATTTTAAACAGTTTATATAGTCAATATTTCTACAATTACGAAGACTTTTTATCCGATTCCACTTTTATTTTGAAAAACCAGATAAAAGTTGTTACCATTCGGATTCCTGAATTGATGGGTGATTCTGCTACTGAAACACCTGCCTTCCAACGGCTTTGCTTCAATTCTTTTGGAAAGTTAACGTGGTTTGAATTTGACTCTATTGACAACAACATCCGCCGTAAGTTTTACACTTGGCATTTTTATAATGAAAAAGCCCAGCGTTTCAAATCCCGTATTTTTCAGCGTTGCGAAAATATGGATTCACTGCGCGAGGAAGTGCAATACCATTATGAAACAAACGGTCGTTTGCTTCAAGAAGATCACTATCAAATTTTTATTGCCGCTTATCGAGAATGGTCGTTTTCTTATGAATGGCAAGGCGATAGCTTATGCATAAAAACCGATGATTTGGGTAATCTCGATACTTTGAATTTCAATAAGAATATTCAACCTGTCAACTATACCCAAGAAGGTTGGCGGTATGAAGTGGAATATGACAGCAAAAACAGGAAGTCGCAAGTGCGTTATTTTAGAAAAGAAGATGGTGACAGTGAAGAAACTAAGGTAGATGATGTTCACTATTTATATGATGAGCGTAACCGTCTTTATAAAATAGAGACCTCTACTCGCACTATCTCTTTCATTTTCAATAGCGACGACCTACCCACGAGTAGTTTTACATTGGATAAATTTACAGGTAAAAGAATCGGTTTTCAAGTTTTTTATGATTATGAATTAAAAAACGAATCTTTTGCTAAACAAAACTAAAGCAATAGGTAATAGGTAATAGGTAATGGGTAATGGGTAATGGGTAATGGGTAATAGGTAATGGGTAATAGGTAATGGGTAATGGGTAATAGGTAATGGGTAATAGGTAATAGGTAATAGGTAATAGGTAATGTAAAACGGACAATTCGCTAAATAGCGAATTGTCCGTTTTACATTACCTATTACCTATTACCTATTACCTATTACCTATTACCTATTACCCATTACCCATTACCTATTACCCATTACCCATTACCCATTACCCATTACCCATTACCTATTACCCATTGTGTTATTCTCTACTCATTTCAATATTCACCTGCTTACCGATTCGGATAGGGACGGTTTCAATTTCTACATTCGATATTTCAAGTCCAAAATCCTCATGGGTCGGAAGGCTCAGTTTTTTCAATAGCCGATACGCTCTGATGGTAAATTGGTCAAGGGGACTGATTTCATCGTCAATAGAGACACGACTATTGATGAGGATAAATTTAAAATCGGCGGGAAGACTGTGGCGGCGAAGGCTTGGATAGTGGCTTAATTCATCTACTTCCCCACTCGCCTGCATGTCTGATACAATTTTTGAAAACATCCGATTGACTTTATGCTCCACTTTGAACCCGAATTTTAAACGGACAAAAAAGACCTTTCCGGGCACAATGGTTTCAACTTTATATTGCTTCACAAACGGTTCGTCTGAAATCTCTACATGAACGAACCAATAAATATCTGCCCGTTTGGGTCGTTTTCGGAATATAGAATAAGCAATATTGGAATCTATCTTTTTCGCATCATTATTCATCGCCATAAAAACCAAATTAGTGGCTTCTTTCGCTATCGTATCGTCATTCATAAGGTCTTTGAGCATGGGTACATAAGGGGCAATATCTTGGGTGCTAAGGTGTCGTTCGCGTATTGTTTTAGCCCGATACCAAATATAAACACAAGAAAACAAGAATATCGCAATCATCAAACTGAACCAACCGCCATGTGCAAATTTGAAAAATAAATTGGATATTAAAAAAGATATTTCAATCATCAAAAGCACAACACCAATGGTGACAATGCGCGCCAAACTCGCTTTTTGCATATACATCAAATGCAACAAAAGGGAAGTCGTCATTATCATATCCATAATAATGGCTAATCCATAAGCCGCTTCCATATTAGCAGATTCTCGAAAAACAAAAACGACCACCAAACAACCCGCTAATAAAAACCAGTTGATGCCCGGTATATAAATTTGCCCTTGCAATTGAGTCGGGTAATTTACTTTCATTTGGGGCCAAAGTTTCAACTTCATCGCTTCATTTACAAGCGTGAAACAGCCACTTATCAAGGCTTGACTGGCAATAATGGCTGCCATTGTGGCGATAATGATGCCATAAGGTAAAAATTCGGGTGTCATCAGAACATAAAAAACGCTTTTAGACTCAAAAACCTTACCTTCAAAATTATCCATCAAATACGCTGCTTGACCCAAGTAATTGATTATCAAACAGATAAAAACGAAGACCCAACTAATACGAATATTGTGTTTGCCACAATGTCCTAAATCACTATACATAGCCTCACCACCCGTAGTGCATAGGAAAACCGAACCTAAGAGCCAAAAACCATGCAAACCCGATATTTGCCCTCGATAGGTTGTAATCAATTTTATCGCATAATAGGGGTTTAAAGCCTGTATTACTGAGGGGTATTGTAATATCTGTATCAAGCCTAAGGTGGCTAACATACCAAACCATAACATCATAACAGGTCCAAAAGCTCTACCGACCACATTCGTCCCGAATTGTTGCATCACAAACAGCATTATCAATATCGTCACCACTATGGGTATCGTTTTTATTTGGGTAAAATCTATACCCCAACGTTCCCCTAAATTGGCTAATCCTTCAACGGCTGATGAAACGGAGATTGGCGGGGTAATAAACCCATCTGCCATCAAAGCTGCGCAACCAATAATAGCAGGATAAATAATCCACTTTGCTTTATATCGCCGCACAAGCGCATAGAGCGCAAAAATCCCTCCTTCTCCTTTGTTATCTGCATTCAAGGCTAAATACACATATTTGAAAGACGTGAGTATCATCAACGTCCAAAACACACAAGATACGCCACCATAGACGAGTTCTTGTGAAATTTTTTCAGCCCCCACAATAGCTTTCATGACATACAAAGGCGACGTTCCTATATCGCCAAATACTATACCGAGCGTAATTAAAACACCCGCCGCATTAACTTTATGACTGTGACCTGACATAATTTAAAGTTGATTTTATCAAAGTTTTAGTACAAAACTTGATATAATTAGAGTGATAAAAATGTATACCAATGGAAAACAATTGCAAATAAAAGAAAACATTCAATACTAATATTTCAAAAACAGTAAAAACACAAATAATATTATTTTTCGCTCATAAATTCCGACAGCAAATTTATATAAGTTTTTATTCCTTCCTCAATTTCCCGAATATTAATATACTCATCCGCTGTATGCGAGCGCGCTGAATCGCCCGGTCCGAGTTTCAAGGTTTCAAAAGGCATTAAAGCTTGGTCACTCAAAGTCGGTGAACCGTAGTAAGTCAAGCCCAATTGCCCCCCCCTCAGTATAAGCGGGTGATTCAGGGCTATACTTGATGAATTTAGACGGAAAGAACGGGGTTTAAGTTCAGATTTTACTTGTTTTTGTAAAATTTCATAGATTTCAGTGTTGGAATAACACTCATTGGAGCGCACGTCTATCACAAATTTGCAGATATCAGGCACTACATTGTGTTGTGTTCCTGCTTCAATCTGCGTTACAGTTGCTTTCACACTGCCCAACAAATCAGATTTTTTGTCAAATTTGAAACGTCTTATTTTTTCAATATCTTTTAAAGCAATATACAGCGCATTAATCCCCTCTTCTCTTGCCGCATGCCCTGCTTTTCCATAAGCGTAACCATCCACCACCATCAAACCTTTTTCAGCGACAGCCATAAGCATAAGCGTCGGTTCACCTACTATACCGACATCAATTTTTCCTAAATCTGGTAAAATAGAAGCTATACCGTTTGTGCCTGAAATTTCCTCTTCTGCCGTTACCGCTAAAATGAGATTAAAAGGTAGTTTTTTATCGTAAAAATAGCAAAAAGTAGCTATCAAACTTACCAAAGCCCCCCCTGCGTCGTTTGACCCTAAGCCATACAATTTGTCCGCTACAATATCGGGTGAAAAAGGGTCGCGTGTCCAACCTCTTACAGGTTTTACGGTATCATGGTGAGAATTTAAAAGGATATTTTTACCCCCCTCTCCTCCGAAAGGAGTCCTTTGGACATAGGAGTCCCTCTGGACAGTATAAAAAGCATTTTTAACAATAATATTATTGCCTTTTCTCTCCGTCGGAATATTCTTTTTATGGAAAAAATTTTGGATAAGCGTAGCCGTTTTATCTTCTTCTTTTGAAAAGGATGGGGTAGCAATTAATTGTTGTAAAAGCTCAATATATTCTTGATAATTGACCATTTATTGGTTTTAATTTTATATCATTAATCGTGTGCCACCCTCTTTTAGCACCCCCTCAGTACCACATATCACAACCGATTGTACACCACTTTTCAGAGCATCGAAAGCATTGTCTAATTTCGGAATCATGCCTTCAAAAAAAGTTCCGTCAATTTTACCTTTTTGAAAAGCAGTATATGAAATAAGTGGAATAACAGAATCTTCATCCTTCACATCTGCCAAAACGCCTTGTTTTTCAAAAACATATTTCAAGGTAACAGTGAAATTTTTACTCAAGCCAACAGCTAAAGCAGAAGCAATTGTATCAGCATTGGTATTCAACAATTGTCCTTTTTTATCATGTGTAATGGGTGCAAAAACAAGGGTTTGCACCACTTTCAACAAATTACAGACCCCCTCAGTATTAATAGCATCTATATCGCCTGCAAAGCCATAATCAATATTGCCTTTGTTGCGTTTGTGCGCTTCGATGCTGTTGATATCTGCACCCGTCAAACCCAGAGCGTTGCAACCCCGCGCTTGCAGTTGTGCCACTATTTTTTTATTGATTAAACCCGCATAAACCATCGTAACCACATCCAATGTCGCATCATCCGTAATGCGTCTGCCTTCTATTTTTTTAGGTTCAATATTGAGTTTTTTCAACAGCACATCGGCTATTTTACCACCCCCATGCACCAATATTTTA
>JAYUQN010000673.1:0-3316 GCA_043756725.1 Saprospiraceae bacterium | reverse complement strand
GCATCTTTATCTTTCCCAATTTTTTCAAAACTTTCAGCCAATGCCAATTTATACCATTTGTTATGCGCATCCATCGCCACCGCCCGTTTTGAATAATCAATGGCTTTTTGATTTTCACCCATCAAGGTATAAACCCGTGCCAATTGAAAGGCACAGGCATCACATTTGGCATTTTTATCTAATACCTCTTGAAAAAGTTTTGCCGCTCCTTCCAATTTTCCAATTTGCAATTGCACCACTGCCGACATATACTTGTCTTGCAACTGAATTTCATCTTCTGAAATACGAATAGCCGTGGTTTGATTGCTTATTTGTGCGGAAATAGAAAGCGACGTACCAAATGAAATGGTAAGAAGAAATGGGATATATTTTGGGAAAAATTTCATTTTTCTTGAATAATTTGTATTTAAAAGGATTCAAATCAGGAGGCATATTTAGAATAATCACTAATGCTCAATTCAGATTTATGCCCTTTATACTCAACGAAATTCCCTATCATACTGTTGCTCATTGTTGCATCTTTTATTAATGCTTCTTCACCAATAACACTGTTGGTGATGATACTTTCTTTTATCGTAGAGTTATTGCCAATTGAAACATAAGGACCCAAAACGGAATCCTTGATGATGGCATTTTCACCGATGAAACAGGGTGGAATAATGACACTATTGGTCAATTTTGCGGTATCTGCTTGCAATTTTTCATGGCGTTTAATGTCTAACATACGTTTATTGGCGTGAATGACGGCGTCTTTATTACCACAATCTATCCATTCTTCAATGGCAGCAGTTCTGAAACGCATACCATTATTTTTCATATTTTCTAAGACGCTGGTTAGTTGAAACTCCCCCCTCAGTTTTGTATTGTTTTTTATTAAATTTTCAATTTCAGTATTCAGTTTTTCACCATCTCTAAAATAATAGATACCAACAATAGCTAAATTGGAAACAAAGGTTTTTGGTTTTTCAACAAAATCGGTGATGACATTTTCCAGATTTATTTTCACAACGCCAAAAGAAGAAGGGTCATCCACTTTTTGAGTCCAAATAATACCTTCTTCATGCGCATTGAAATGAAAATTCGCTCTAAAAAGCGTATCTGCAAATGCGACTATTATATTGCCAGATAAACTTGCAGCAGCACACCCAATGGCATGGGCAATACCTAATGGTACATCTTGCTTATAAATTGTTCCTTTTGCGCCAATAGCTTGTGCGATATTTTTCAAATTTTTTTCAACATCAGCCCCAAACTCGCCCGTTATAAAGGCAACTTCTTCGATTTTTCCATTATACGAGGCTGCTAAATCTTCGACAAGCCGTTGAACTATAGGTTTTCCAGCAACGGAAATAAGGGGTTTAGGTACCGTTAATGTGTGTGGGCGAAGGCGTGAACCTTTACCAGCCATTGGAATAATAATTTTCATAAAAATAAAAGTTTGACGATAAGTTTCATGTGTAATAATTTAAAAATCAATTATTTATGAGTAAATATAATTTATGATTATATTTTCAAACAAATATAACTCCAAATAGTGTAATAGGGAATTTTTAGGTATTTCAAGGTAATAAAATTTTACTTAGTGCCTGTGCTGCCAAAACCACCTGCGCCACGCGCTGTTGTGTTTAGACTTACTACTTCTTGAAAAGTAATGCGCTCATGCTTGGCTATCACTATCTGCGCAATGCGTTCAGCAGGTTCTATTTCTTGAATATCGTTGGAAAGATTAACTAAAATGACTTTGATTTCACCCCGATAATCCGAGTCGATAGTACCCGGCGAGTTCAAACACGTTAAGCCTCTTTTAGCGGCTAATCCACTGCGCGGGCGCACTTGTGCTTCATAACCCAAAGGCAATTCGATGAATAAGCCCGTTGGCACCATTGTTCTTTCGAGCGGGCGAAGCGTAATTGAATCGTGAATGTCAGCCCGTAAATCCATGCCTGCCGAGCCTTCTGTTTCATAAGCAGGTAAATCGTTTTTCGATTTATTGATAATTTTTACAATCATAAGAAATAAAAAGTGAATAGAAAAGGATGATAAGTTTTATGACTTATATTTTAAAACGGTAAATTTTAGGCAAAATGCAAAAAAACTTCCTTTATTTAGGCGTAGGCATTTGTATAAAACCTAAGATTTGAAGATATTAATTGAATTAAAAAATAGAGGGCGAAGGTCGTAATTTTAAGGGAAAGAAAGGAGAAACCTTATCTAAATTTAGATAAAACACAAAACATTACAAAAGACAATCTATTTATTTGATAATCCGATTAGGGTTTTCAGTCATAAAACTTGACCATGAATTGTGTTTTTTGCCGCTACCCAATAGGCTATTGGTTTGATAATAATGACAAACTGCCAAAGCCAGAGCGTCTGATGCATCAAAATAACTGGGTTCGATGGGTCTGCCGAGTATATGACCCAACATGGCTGCTACCTGTTCTTTTGCGGCATTACCATTGCCAACAATACTTTTTTTAACCACTTTTGGTAAATATTCTACAACAGATATTTTATTGTGAACGGCTGCAGCTATGGCTACTCCTTGTGCACGACCCAATTTGAGCATAGATTGAATATTTTTACCATAAAAAGGCTGCTCTATAGCCATTTCATCTGGGTTGAAATGTTGAATAGCCCAATCTATTTTTTCAAATATGCGCTTCAGTTTTTCCGGCTGCCCTTCCAAATGAGAGAGGGCAAGGGTGCTCATGGTGATGAGGCTCAAGGTCTTGCCTTCTACTTCAAGAACAGCATAACCCAAGAAATTTGTGCCGGGGTCAACGCCAATGATGCGATATTTTTCTTTTTTGGACATAAAACAAGTGATTAATATAGAATGCGGCGTTTCAAACTCAAATAGTCGTTGAAAATGCTTTTATACTGAGGGGGGTAACGAGAGAGCAAATTACGGGTTTTATAGTTTTTAAAACAATTTTTATAAAAATAAAAGTTTTAAAAAAAATAAATTTCCTTTTCTCCTTCCGAATCTCTTTTAAATAAAGAACTTTGCGCCCTCAAAACGATTCAATCTTGCAAAGTTACGAAAAAATATTACTTTTTTTTAGGCAGCAACCGCGCTATATCAGTTGGCTTATCAAAGGTGGCTTCTTGGTTCTATTCGTCATAATGATTTGGTATCAAATTTTTAATCGCAGTAATTTTGATACCATCAAAAATGCTTTCCTATCAGAATTGAAAGGCAGGCATATTGCGTGGTTAATTTTGACGCTCTTTTTGTTACCTTTCAATTGGGCTATCGAAACCTTGAAATGGCTTCCCCTCATTCGGCATAATGAACAAATAACTTTTTGGC
>JAYUQN010000672.1:0-3318 GCA_043756725.1 Saprospiraceae bacterium | reverse complement strand
TTTTGAGTTCGGGACATGGTTTGCGGAATATGCAACGGCGGGCGCAACGCATCAAAGCCGATTTAAATATATCTTCTAAACTTGGAGAAGGGACGCGTATCAAACTGTCTTTTCCGATACACGATGAAACGGTTTGGATAAAATTTTTATCTTTATTTTCAAAATATCACCAAAATAGGGGATAAGAGGTTTTATACTGAGGGGGTATATTTGTTGAAATGAATGATGCAGTTTTAGGGTAAGTTTTTTACAAAAAACTTACCCTAAATCTTTGCTATAAACCTAAGTAACTTATGGTAAAAAAAGTAATAGCCTACGACGATAATGCAGAACTCTTGAACCAGTTCAACAGCATTTTTTATGCCCTGCGTCAAGAGTTTCAGCTCGAAGCGGTTTTTACCGATGCGTCTCATGTCTTGGTGCATTTAGACAAATTCAAACCCGATGTGGTGTTGATGGATATTCAAATGCTGACGGAGGATGATGGCTTGGTGGCTTTGTATGAAATAAAACAACACGCTAAAGATACCAAAGTGTTGATGCTCACGATGTTTGAAAACAACGACAATGTGCTCAACGCGATATGCCTCAGTGCGGATGGCTATATGTTGAAATCTGAATTTTCAACCAAAGACATACCCCACGAAGCCTTGCGCAAATCCCTACGTGTCATCTTTGAAGGCGGGGCTTATTTGACGCCTGTGATTGCCAAAAAAATCCTACACCTTTTTTCTGATGAATCTTTATTGGACAAAATAAATAAAGTGAAAACCCGATTTCAAGAAATATTAACCCATCGTTTGACCCCTAAAGAAAATAATATGAATTACAAATTAACTAAAACACAGTTGGCTGTCCTTCAAAAAATAGTGGAAGGCAAAACCACAGAAGAAATTGCGGGTGAAATGGCAGTTACTGAAAACACCGTCAATACCCATATCAAAGCCATTTTCAGAGAGTTGGAAGTGCATTCGCGCGCGCGCGCCATTCGGAAAGCGATTGAAGAGAAAATAATTATTCTAAAATCTTGATTATTTTGATATATTTTTCTTCTCCTCACCATTTTTGGTGACACTGTTTTTTCGTTTTGTTATTAAATTTGTCTATGAAAACTCTACACACCTTTTTTAATTAACTAAAACAAACAGTATGAAAAAACGACACATCATATCTCCTTTTCCCTTTTCAGATTTAATCCGCAAGAACCTTTGACGTTTCAAATACCTGTATAATCTCAAATATTAATAAAATTAAAATGTATTTTATTAAGCAATTACAAAATCACCTAAATGGGTGATTGGTAATAACATTTTATTTTCATAATTTTGAAAAAAATTGAAGACCTATTTACGTGTTGACGACAGCCACGAATTAGTGGATTTAACGAATTTCACCAATCTACGTGTTGACAGCCCCCGACCCCAAAGGGGAGTTATGATGCTAACTCCCCTTTGAGGTCGGGGGCTGTCAACACGTAGCATTTGTTAACCCTTTTCTTATTTTCACCCAATAAAGAATAAAAAAAACTTTTTATTAACCCTTTAATTTATTTTAACTATGAAAATTATTACATTCCGTTCAACCTTTCTTTTAGGGCTTTTTTTAGTCCTTTCAGCACAAACACCCACTTTTGCGCAATGGCAAAAACAAACACTCCCATCCGTCCAATTAGATATTGGCTATCCAAGAGTTGTCAGTAAAGATGTGATGTGGGCTTTCTCTATTTTATACGTTCCCGATTCGGCACGAGCAGACTTACCTACTGAGTTTATCCGAACTGCTGATGGCGGCAAAACGTACACTAAAGGTATTTTAGGGGCAAATTATGACGACTATCTCATAGATATAAGACCTTTGAAAGACGGGAATACCGCTTTTTTAATGGCAGCTCATTATACTGACCCCAATTTACATGAATTGAGAAAAACGACCGACGGTGGACGAACTTGGCAATTACTGCCTTATAAACCCCATACAACGCCCGAGTTGTTGTATTTTTTCGATGCCAATAATGGTATTTATATGGGTGCCACAGATGATAAAGGCATTGTTATTCAACACTCAACCGATGGCGGTCAAACTTGGACAAGGATACCTAATAACACATTGCCAGCCACCCTGCCTACAGAAAGAGGGAACGGTGATGGTGTCATTAATGGCGATAATATATATATTCCAACTTACGATGAAACGTTTGCCGAAAATCGTACTTGGATTTCGACAGATAGAGGTAAAACGTGGACAACAAGCCCTAAATGGTATAACTACAATGGGTTTCCGAGCTTGGCTAAAGCCTTCTCAAACACCAAACAGGGGATAACATTGCCATTTATCAACGACCCAACCGATTACACGATTCATACCGAAGATGGGGGTGTAACATGGCAGCAAGGCGGTAAGATACCGGGTATTCAAACTTACCCAATTGCCAATATACCGGGTACGCAAACCTTTATGGCTCTTTTTGGAGACAAACAAAGAAACAAATTATTCAGTGCTTTAACAAATGATTTGGGTAAAACTTGGAATACCTTTAAAGATGTTGCCCCATTAACTATTGATGATATTTTTGGACCTGATTTCGCTTTCAACTTCGCTAATTTAGAAATTATGGATAACCATAGCGCATGGTCACGTTTTTCAAGAACAGATTTTTATCGCTATGACAGCGAAACGCCGATTGTTCCCGAACAACCTGACTTAGATTTGCACCTCAAAGCCGATAACGACGGTTTACCACTTTACGGCTCTGTGAAATACACACTAACTGTAACCAATCGCGGTATTTCACCTGCAACAGGCATCCGTATCAATTGGCTACCACCTTACAAACGCACCAATAATGGCGTGGGTCCTTATGCCTATCAAGCCGCTTATTCTGATAAAGGCAGATATGACTCTTGGAATGGCGTTTGGACGCTCGATAAATTAGATGCAGGGGCTATTGCCACCGCTACTTTTCACCTCTTTGTTTTAGATAATACTAAAGATGTTTCACAAACGGCGCAAGTGATTGCGGCGAATGAAAAAGACTTGGATTCGTCACCTAATAATATGGTGGGTTCTGCAAAAGAAGATGATGAAATCGGCTATGTGGCTAAAGCTATAAACAGTACAGCCAACATGCCAAATGATGCTTTTAAAGCTAAAATGCCTGAATTTGCTATTAGTCCGAACCCTGCGAAAGATAAAATTTATGTCGCTATAAATCCCACAACGGAAGGCGAATGGTCTATCCGCATTTTGAATAATATTGGTCAAGTGGTTTTCAACCAAAATGGACAGTATAACAACCGTGTGGAGGTAGATGCTAAAAAT
>JAYUQN010000671.1:0-9227 GCA_043756725.1 Saprospiraceae bacterium | reverse complement strand
AGCATCCCGATTCTATTTTGCAGTCGCTTGACCGCATTTTTGAACTCATACAGCCCTCAAAAGAGACATTTCAGTTCTATTTTGTCCATTATTTAAATCAATATGCCAAATCAAAACTCGTGGGTTTTGATGCTATTTATGTTAATATGTCAAAAAAATACATTGATACAGGCTTGACCGATGGTTTCATTGAAAAAGAAAACAAAGAGAAAATATTGACAAATGCAGCAAAATTATATCCTATTTTGATAGGCAAAGTAGCGCCCGACATCAATGTTTTCATGCAAGACAGCACTTTCAATGAAAAAAACGTCAAGCGCATCAATCTTCACAGCGTAAAATCAAAATACACGATTTTGTTCTTTTATGCACCCGATTGTGGTCACTGTCAAAAGCAATCGCCCGATTTGGTGGCTTTTTTGAAAAAAGCAAAGGAAAAAAAGATGGATGTTAAAGTCTTTGCCACGTGTACGTATGTAAACACCGATAAAATGCCCGAGTGTGTGAAATACATCCAAGAAAAAGGTTTTGGTGATTTCATCAACACGATGGACCCATATTTGATTTCACGCTACAAAACCTTATACAATGTTGAAACCACGCCCCAGATTTTTGTCTTGGATGAAAACAAAGTCATTCGCTCAAAAAGCATAGAAGCCAAGCAATTGGACGATGTGATGGATTTCATTATTAATGAAGATAATGAAAAGTTGAAAAAGAAATAAAATTATCCCCCCTCTCCTCCGAAAGGAGTCCTTTGGACATAGGAGTCCCTTCGGACAGTAAAAAGCCTTCCGAATGACATTGGAAGGCTTTTTTTATTGAAAACATAAAAACAACTTTACTTACTTTTGCAACAAAGCTAAAAGAGCCTTCAACTCAGGCTCAGACAAGCCCGATAATTGTTTCAATTTTTTATTATCTATATCTACATGTGTTTGGTAATAGGTTTTTACCTTTTCACAAGTATGCATGAGTTGTTTTACTTCACTCTGCGGCAAATCAACCATATTGGTAATCACGTCTAATGGTACGTCCCTATGCCAGCCGTGCATGACTGTTTTAAATTGTAGTTTTTTTTCAGTTTCTACCTGTGCCCTTTCAGCCGCAGCTTTAGCCTCTGCCTGTGCCCTTTCAGTTGTTGTATCCAGTTTCAAACTGTCTAAATCTATTTTTACATTTTGTAAAAGCGGCATCACTATTTTTTCAAGTAATTCACGCATTGCTGCTTTCTCATGCAGCGTTATCTTAATGACTTTATCATGAGCTTGATGGAGTTTTTTCTTTAAGTTTTCATATTCTTCATCGGTCAAATCAAGAGAATTCATAGTATGATTTTTAGATTGGTTAATTGATTTTATTAATAAAAAGCAATGTTAGGTATTTGTAGCCAATTTTCAAAATAATTACTTGTGTGATAAAATATATTTTTTCAATATATTTATCTTATTCACAATGTTTTTACATAAAATATTTGTTGCTGTAATTTTTCGTGCGCAATTGTAGAGACGTTGCACTGCAACGTCTCTACGTGGATTATATTAACAAGGTTATTGAAAAAAATGCCCTATTGCACACAAAAAAATTACAGCAACAAATATTTCATGTAAAACATTGTGAATACGGCGTTTATAGGACTCATACGACGAGGGGGTGATTTTCAAGTAATGGAATTACCCCCTCAGTAAAAATGGCTTTTTTTTTACTGTAATTTATATAGCAAAATATAAAACAAGAGCTACGCCGAAAAGGCGGGGCGGTTTTTTATTTTTTGCATTTTGCACAAAACCTGCTATTTAAAATAGTATTAGAATTGCAATTTTTCAAATTTTTTCATTCCTTCAACGTCCCATTTTCTTATAAAAACAAGCGGTTTCGCTATTTTATAAAACATAGCCTCCTCTTCCCTATTTTTAACTTGAAAAATAGTTTCCGCATGCAAACAGTTGGTGTCCGTGCATTGATGTTCAATAATGCCAATCACCGCTTCATCCGTCAAATGCAATTTTTCTGAAATCCAGCGTGTTAGTGTGGCATTGAGTTGCGTGTTATGAGGGTCGTTAGGGTTCGTGAATTTTTGCATTGTTATAAATTAATAATTTCCACAATCTCCAAACCATAGCCGATTAAACCTATACGCCGTTTTTTACTGCGGGTAATCAAACGGATTTTACAAATACCCAAATCTCTTAAAATTTGGGCACCAACGCCGTAATCCCGCTGATCCATGTCGCCATACTGAGGGGGTGTGTTGCGCTCCACTTGAGCTTTGTAGGCTTTCAATCGTTGCAACATCGAATAGCCTTTTTCAGCTTGATACATATACAAAAACAAGCCTTTTTCTTCTTTTTCAATCACTTGAAAAGCATGATGTAAGGACGTTTCAGCCCCATCAAACAAGCTGCCGAGTATATCATTAGGCTCCGTTGAAGACTGTACACGTACCGCAACAGGTTCGTGCGGCTCCCAATCCCCTTTTTTAATAGCCAAATGAATATCGCCCGTCGTGAGTTGTTGATAAGCAAAAACTTCTAATTCGCCATATTTTGAAGGCAATTTTACACTCATTTCCCGCTTTATGAGGCGTTCGGTACGCATGCGATAAGCCACCAAATCGTCAATAGAGACGATTTTCATATTGTGCTTTTTAGCAATATCTATCAGTTGTGGCAGCCTTGCCATAGAGCCATCTTCATTCAGTATTTCAACCAAAACACCTGCTGGATAAAGCCCTGCCATGCGCGCCAAATCTATGGCAGCTTCGGTATGCCCTGTGCGACGCAAAACGCCACCCATTTTAGCACGAAGCGGAAAAATATGACCCGGGCGTGCATAATCCCGCCCTTTTGCCTCTGGATTTGTGAGCCACTGGATGCCTGTGGAACGGTCATAAGCAGAGATACCCGTTGAACAACCTTGCCCTAAAAGGTCGATGGAGACGGTGAAAGCGGTTTCATGCAAAGCGGTATTTTCAGGCACCATCGGTTTCAAATCCAGTTCTTCCGCACGCTTTTCTTCTATGGGTGTACAGATTAAACCGCGTCCATGTGTTGCCATAAAATTTATCATTCCGGGCGTCACTAATTCGGCAGCGCAGATAAAATCGCCCTCATTTTCACGGTCTTCATCATCTACGACAATAATAATTTTGCCAGCTCGAATGTCGTCAAGCGCTTCCTCAATGGTGTTGAGGTGAAATTCTTTCACTGTTAAGTCGGGCATTACGTGAGTTTCTTCTAAAAGCATTTCAAGAATAGATAAGGAATAATGGACAATTGATAATTTCAGAGAATTATCGGTTAAAAATTTTAATGTATGTAGTTTTAATATAACAAAATTACGTCTGTTTTAGTTTAATTTGAGCAGCCTTGTAAGATATAAATTCGGTTTCTGCTGCAACAATACGCTCTAAGATAGCTACTGAGCTTGCCCATGAATAATGCGTTTCAACAAAAGAACGGGCATTGTTTTTTATAGCGGCTTGATAATCAATATTCTGTAAAAGTTTTAAAATTTGGATAACAAACACCCCCTCAGTATCTGCCAATAAAATAGTCTTTTCGGGCGTGGCTGAAATGGCGTTATTGACCATCGGCGTTGTGACGCAGGGCAGTCCCATCGCCATAGCTTCCAATATTTTATTTTGTTGTCCGCTACCATGAAAAATGGGTGCAACAAATATATCCGCTTGCGAATAGGCTTCTCGAATATCGGGCAACCAGCTTTGTATGGTCACATTTTCACCTGTCAAATCCATAATCTCTGTTGTAGGACGTGCCCCTGCTATCAAAATTTTAATATTGGGCATCACTTTTTTCAACAAAGGCAATATGTTTTTCACTAAAAACTTGGCAGCTTGAATATTAGGATAGTAGCCCAAATTGCCGACAAAAGCGATATTAAAGGGTTTTGAAGGGTTGTTTTCGGATATAGGTTTTGGCATAAAATAGTCTAAATCTACACCGTTGGGCACAATTTTCATCTCTGAAATGCTTAACAGGTTTTTATCTTGTTCTGAAATAATGGTTTTATTATTGAAATAGGGAGCTATTCTTTTTTCATATTTTTTGAGTAAAAACGCTTCGATTTGATAAATGGGTTTCATTAAAAAAAACGCACTAATGGCGCGTTTGGTCATGCCCGCAGAAAACGCATCCATATAATCCAGTGTTTTAATGTAAGGGGTATTTTTGAAATATTCGGCGGTGCGAATAAGTTGGCAATACACACGGTGCGGTTGTTCTTTTTCAGCTATTTTTAAAATTTTATTTTGAATGTGTTTATTGAAAAAATAGGAAACCGAAAAGGGCAACCCCCTCAGTATATTGGCTAAAATATTGAAAAATATTGTCTTTTTTGAAAGCGGAAAAAGATAAATAGCCGAACAATATTGTTTAACTTGTTGAAAATCAAGGTCTTGCACAGGCTCTTCGCAGAGGGAACACAACACAATATCGTGATGGCTGGACAGCTCACGGATTTGATGGAAAATACGCAATTTATCACCTTTTTCAAGCGGATAAGGAAAGCGAGATGTCAGAATCAGTAATTTCACAAAAAAATTTTGGCAAAAGTACGAAAGAATTAGGAATTAGGAATTAGGAATTTTACCTCCTTCAGTATTTTTTGATAAAAAATGCTTCTAATGCTAACATTCCTAATTCCTAATTCCTAATTCCTAATTAAAAAGGGTAAGCGATGAAATAATAGTTTTTAGCTTGAAAAAACTGCTCTTCAAAGGCTTTTATACTGAGGGGGGGTAAATTGTGGAGCCAATGGTGCATGAGCGAGATGTGCATATTGCATTGGGTGAAAAACTCGAAAATTTGCTTGGGCGTTGTGCCATAGACATCTGAACCACCTAAGCCATGTTCAAAAACGATAATGGGTTTGCAGCGTTGAATGGTTTTTTCAGCACCTTTCAACACAAACATTTCAGCGCCTTCAACATCAATTTTGATGAAATCTATATTTAAATTGGTGGGAATAATATTGTCAAGCAAATCCGTTTCAACAGTAATAAGGGTATCTTCTTCTTCGGGACGGTCATATTTTCGACGCAGCAAACCACTGTAGGAAGGATTGGAAAGCACGTAATTGAAAGAGGTGTGACCTTTCTGAAAACTCAAAGCGGTTTTATAAAATTGACAATTGGTGGGGTATTTTCTGTTAATTAACCCGTCATAGAGATTGGGAATGGGTTCAAAACAATAATGTTGTCCTTTGGGTGCAAAAACCAAAATTTTATCCAACATTTCACCTTTATGGCAGCCCACATCAATGCAATTGGAAGTAGGATGGCAAATTTTACGCAAAATCCGAATGGTTTGCGCATCATATCGTTGATTTTTAGTAAAAGCGATGGGTATTTTTTTCAACGCCGCTTTTAGAAGGTCTTTCATTAATTGTGGTTTTGCATTTAAAAAGTCTTTACATTATTGTTTCTTACAATGCCGAGATAACCTTAGTAGATGCGAGCGTTAATGAGTTATATTGTGAAGTACGCAGATTTACGAAATCTCGAAGATTTCGTAAATCTTGACTGACTCATTAATGCTCGCATTCAATAAGGTTAAATGGCTAATTGTACCACAAATGTATTAAAATTTATTTACAAAAATAATAAGAGCCACAACCTTGTGAAGGTTTTATTATGTCTTCAAAAATACGTTGTTTAATGAATTCCCACTTTCTCTGTTGGCAACAGGGAATCGTAAGTGGTCATAACTGTATTGGCGATTTCAAGATTATCAAAATGGATGAGGGCGAAGGCACGTGCTTTTTCACCGATACCCCTCAGTATATGGGGATTTTTGAGACAATGGTCTATTTTTTCAGCGAATTCGTAGGTAGTATTGGCTATTAGGACTTCTTCACCGTCGTGGGCATTGATGCCTTCCAAACCCATTGAGGTTGTGAGCACTACCCGACCCAACATCATGGCTTCCAAAATTTTCACCCGAATGCCACTGCCACTAAAAAGCGGGACAACGGCGATGCTGTGCTTATTCATAAACTCTTGGGCGTCTGGAATTTCACCATGAAAAACGACATTTTTCACTTTCAAATTTTTCAACCAAGCAGGAGCATTTCTACCAGCAATGTGAAATTTGAGTTTATCCCATCCTTCGGTATCAGAGTGCGTGTTTTCAGTCCAGACATTTTCAAGAAACCAACGCAGCCCCTCTTGGTTGGGCATCCAGTCTAAAGCACCAATGAAGCCGATAGAGGGTTGGCGGTTGAATATTTTCCAATTTGCCCGATAGTCCCGACTATTTAGACCAACAGGGGTTACGATAGCTGCTCCACGATAGCCCAACAATCTGAATATACGCAAATCTCTATCGGTAATAGGTAGCAAAACATCGCATTTGGTAATATTATCTAACTCAAAACGGCGCAGTTTATGGTTGAGATAGTTGAGATACCATCTTTTGGGCGCAATTTTGGTGACTTCTGCCACGCGTTTCCAAATTTCATGTTCCACATTGTGCGCTCTTAACGCAATAATTGTATTGGGCGCATATTTGCGGATGAGCGGAATACAGGGTGTCAGAAAAACAGTTTCAAGCTGAATAACATCAAAGTGTTGACTTTCAAGAATTTGAATCAATTTAGCTTCGTAGCTCTGTGAAATGAAACGGGTAACATGGTAAGACTCTTTTTGAAAAAAGTTTTTGAAAGCGCCCAAGATAGTGATGTGGTTATAGACATCTACATGGTGAATGTGTTTATAGATTGTTAGAAAAGAATCGGGCAGGGCATGAATATCCACACGATGCTTACTGGTGTTCATAGTAAGCAAAGTAACTTCTGCACCAAGTTCTTTTAAGGATTTTGCAAGCGTATTGACGGCAATGACTTCGCCATCTTTTAAGGGAAAAGGGAACTTTTTACAAAGTTGAAGTATTTTCATTCGCTATTGAAATTGACCGTTGACTGAGTTAGGGCAAAATAACGGGAAAATGTTGAAAACTTCTCTTACTGAGATGTTAATTTTATGTCCTTTTTTTTTTACAATTCATTTTAAGCAAAATTAGGCTTGGGAAATATTCCCAAGCACTAATAAGACTTTATAAAAAATAGGAGCATTTACATATTGGGCGGGTAAAAAAAGGTTTTTGGGGTTAGTTTCAGGGGAAGCTAACACGATGAATTAAAGTTTGTTGATAGAAGTAGATAAAAATCATATAAATGTTTTGAAGATTAATAGAGTGCAAATGTATTGCGACTTAAGTACAATAACCAATCGTAAAAACCAATTGGGATGAAATGCGCTTTTTTTGGTGTGAAAAGTAACGAGTATGAAGTATGGATTATGAAATATGGATTATGAAATATTTCATACTTCTCAAAGTAGGTGAGCAAACATTTTTTCTAATTCTGAATTTTTGTGGCGGGACACAGGAATTTCAATATCAAGCTCTTGAAGTACCAATGAATAACCTTTAGTATTGCCTTTTATGGCTACCACCTTTTGAGTATTGACAATAAAAGTTTTATGGCAGCGATACAATTCTGGTAGATGAACATATTGTTGTTCAATTGTTTTTAAAGTATTGCGCAACAACATTCGGCTAAGGGCAATTTTAGCAACGGCTTCTTTAGTAGGTTCTTTTTTGTAAAAAACCTCAATATAATTATTAGCAGAGGTAACATAATACAGGTTTTCGAGTGTCAACACAAGATTATTTTTACCACTTGTATCAAAGAATTTTAGGGTAGTAATAGGTATTTGAGCAGATAGCGGAGTTTCAAAAGTTTGATTATAGGTTTGAGGCAGTATCGTTTCCGATTCTGTTTTAGGATTATATATAAAAAAAAAGGCTAAAATGGTTGAAGCTAAAAAAATAAAAACAGGAGGCATATACCCTTCAAAGTAAAGTGCCGTCCAATTTTCAATGTTTTCTACCTTATGTGCACTTACATCAAAAAAATAACTAAACACAATAATTAACAAGCAGAAAGCAAAAAACCATGTAAAAAAACGCGGCAAAGTCCAGTTTTCAGCACTAAAATATTTAGGAAATAGGTAAGGAATAAGAATACAGGAAAAAATATTGATGCCTGTTATAGAAAAAAAAGCAATAAAATTGTAGGCAAATGGATAGTCATAGCTCACAATATCACCTTTGAGCGGTTCTAAAAATATAAAAAAAAATAGGATATAGAGTGACATTGAAAATGAAAATAGCCACCGTATTTTAAGATTCGTTTTAAAGAAAAACTGCTTCCACATACATTCGTTGTTTGCCACAAAATTAAGAAAAAAAATTCAGGTAAAAGAATTGCCAGCCCATCTTAACGTTTTAAAAATAATATTATTCGCCGAACTTAGTAGGAAAAAATATTGTTGTTAGGACATTAAGCGAAGGTTAAATTTTTGTAAGTTATCTACTAAGCAAATTAAATACTTCCTTTTTCAAAAAAAAGATCTAATTTTGAGTTATTAGATTTTTATTTTTTTCACATTAAAAAACAAACAATATGGAAAAGGAGTGGCGTAGGCTCAACGGACAGCGTTTGGATTTGCCCATAAAAGAAGCCGTTGAGCGCACTATTGTCGAGGAAACCTCGTTGGGCAACCGTTTGAAAGTCTGTATTGGCTCCGATTCGCAAGTGCGGGGTGAAGAAATTTACTTTGCCACTGTTATTGTTTTCCTGCGTGAGCGTAAAGGCGGTTTCATGTTTATTCAAAATGATTTGACCCGCAAAAAAATGAGTATTCGCGAACGCATGATTACAGAAGTCGGCAAATCTGTGGACATTGCTTATGCCCTTTGTGACCTTTTAGACAAGTATGAGGTCGAGTTAGAAGTCCATGCGGACATCAATACCGACCCTTACTTTCAGTCTAATGTCGCTTTGCGCGAAGCTATGGGCTACATCTTAGGCATGGGCTTTGTTTTTAGAGCCAAACCAGATGCTTTTGCATCGTCCAACTGTGCAGATAAAGTTGTTTAAAGGAATGATGAATGATGAATGTCTCCCCTTTGGGGTCGGGGGATGAATGATGAATTCATAAATAATTGATTGTCAAATATTTATACATTTTCATTTCATCAAATTTTTTACGCATTTCTTAACAGTGAGTCGTCTGCTTAAGTTTCAAACTCAAAATGAGACATCTAACTATCAACTATATCTGCTACTTTGACGTGCTTCAAGGTAGCTTTTTTTATAAAAAATTGTTAAAATACTGAGGGGGGGGTAAACAAAGATTTAGG
>JAYUQN010000670.1:0-3327 GCA_043756725.1 Saprospiraceae bacterium | reverse complement strand
GAGCCAACGGATAGCGGATACAAACGACCCCCTCAGTATTGGGAGGCATTTCATCTAAATTTTCATCAATAATCTGAATATCGAAACCCGGAACTGGCTTGCCTGCTGACCCTGCTTTGATAGGCAACATGTCAAATTCTGGAAAATTAGCCAACATCGGAGAACCCGATTCTGTCTGCCACCAATGGTCAATAACAGGGCGATTCAGTTTTTCACTCAACCAATCTAAAGTGGAAACATCACATCTTTCACCCGCTAAAAACTGGTATTTGAAGTGTGAAAGGTCGTAGTTTTTCATTAACTCTGCCTGTGGGTCTTCCTTACGAATAGCCCGAATTGCTGTGGGTGCAGTAAAAAAGACCTTTACTTTATGTTCTGAAATGACACGCAAAACACACCCGCATCAGGCGATTTGATAGGCTTCCCTTCATAAAGCACTGTCGTGCAACCTGTTATCAAGGGTGCATAAACAATATACGAATGACCAACTGCCCAGCCCACATCAGACGCAGACCAAAAGACATCACCAGCATCTGCTCCATAAACATATTTCATGGAATAGCGCATTGCAACAGCATGCCCACCATTGTCTCGCACAACGCCTTTGGGCTTACCCGTTGTGCCAGAGGTATAAAGGATGTACAAAGGGTCGGTGGCATCCACAGGCGTACAGTCAAAAACGGGTTCCACATTTTCTAATTGCTCGTGCCAATCCAAGTCACGTCCTTGCTGCATTTCAGCAGTAACAAAATCCCGTTGTAAACAAACCACGTGATTGACTTTATGCGTTGCCTCATCTAAAGCCTTATCCACGAGCGGTTTGTAAGCAATAATTTTTTCAAATTCTTTACTGCCGCTGCCCATTAATAACACTTTAGGCGTGGCATCGTCTATGCGAACCGCCAATTCATGCGCCGCAAAGCCGCCAAAAACAACCGAATGAACCGCTCCCAACCGTGCGCAAGTGAGCATTGCAAACACCACTTCGGGAACCATGGGCATATAAATAATGACTCTATCGCCTTTTTCAACGCCTAAGTTGCGTAAAACACCTGCAAAACGAGACACTTCATGCTGCAACTGAAGATATGAAAACGAGCGTTTCACCCCCGTGACAGGCGAATCGTAAATGAGAGCCGTTTGGTCGCCGCGCCCATTTTCAACGTGGTTATCCACGGCAAGATAACAAGTATTGAGCTTGCCACCTTTGTACCAGCGGTAGAGGTTATTTTTATCTTTCGATAAAATGGTTTTAGGAAATTTGAACCAGTGAATGGCTTGTGCTTGTTCGCGCCAAAAGCCTTCTGTGTGGGAGAGGCTGCGGTCGTAGAGGGTTTGGTAAGTCATTTTTATATAGATTTTAATGTTGTTTACGATTGAAAATGTGATTTATTGATAAAAATACTGAGGGGGGTATTGGAATACCAAATTATTAGCTTTAACTTTGATAAAATTTTTAGATAATGAATACTGTCATTAAAAGAAAAAGAAATAAAGTCGTTTCAATAGACCCAAACAGCCCTGTTGCACAAGGTCTATTAAAAATGGTGTTTCATAAACGATTTCGTTATCAATTTAAACGTGGTGAAATCACTTTAATCGAATTAAATCAAAAATTGCAAGAAAAAGGTATTCCTCGATACTATGACAACCCAGCAACCGTATAAAAGCTGAAGTTTAATCTAACATTTTTTTATTCATTAAAGTCAAAAGTTTATCCTCTTCATTTTCAATGGGTTCAAAAGACTCTTTCCATACTTGAATATTGTGTTTTGAATGTTTGAGCCATGACTCAGCCATTGATTCACAAATTCGTTCCGTCTTCTGTGTTTTGATTTCTATCGCTTTTCTGATAAATGCCATTTGCGCTTTATGTGCTTGCTTTTTTTTGGCTTCTTCAACTTTTTGATATTCCATCAAAATCCAATCTCCAACTGTCACAAGCCAATGAAAAGCGGGTTTTTTAATCAATCTGCGATGAATATACTGAGGGGTGTTGTTTAAAAAATAAATACCAACCGTTTCAGCTTTAGACTTACCTGTCCATTTAAAGCCTAAATATTCTCTGCGTTCATACGTTTTCAGAGACAAAGCATTTGCCCATGACTTGTGTAAGTCATCATCTTGAAATGTCAAATCAGACAAATCGAAAGGTTGTTGCCAATGAGAAATGATTGTCATTGAGATTTTAGTTATAATCCAAAATAGGCTTGCCAATCTATCTTTTCTATGTCTTCTTCGGTTACTTTTTCCTTTATAATGCTTTCAAATTTTCTACCTTTAGAGTAAGAAGTTTTAGCATCTGGATTGTCATTGAAAAAATTTTGTCTTGTTTTAAGTATAAAAACGTAACATTTGAATAAAAAATCACTATTTTTATTAATTTTATCTAAAATACGAGTATTCAAATGTTTATCAAAAATATCAGATAAAACCGTTTTCATATCAGATAAGATGAATCTTGAATGAAATTCAAAATCTTCAGATTGAACATCAAAAGAACTCGCCTTATTTTGTAGAATTTTATTAATCAATGAAGTTTCTTCTAATTCAATAAGATAAGGCACTAACAAATCTTCAAATTTTATATCATCATTGAAATATTTTTCATATTCACCAGAAAGAAAACCATCTACATCTGTATAGCTTTTTTGAGAAGTCCATATTGTTTTCTCTTCTATAATAACTTGACTCGTAAATCGCAAATAAGCTCTCATAAAATCCTCATTCGACACAACTTTCACATTTTTAGGCACTTCTCGAAACTCTCCCCTCCGAATAGAGTACCAATAATTCGTCCCAAACGATTCATTTTGCAGCCGTATTTGCACAGGGTCATTTGCCCAAAAATCACGGGGTTCAGTTGGGTTTTGCTGGTTAGTATATCGGGTAATATCTAAGTCAAATTCTTTATTGACACTTTGCACAAGGCGCAATTGTAATAAAGCGTTATTTATCTTGTTGCGTTCGCCATTTTTAGCATTTTTATAAGCTTTATAGACAGAGTAAACAGTTTGTGCACCATTGATAATTTGAAAACCTGTTATGTCAATTTGTTCTGCTGTTGCATTAATACGGCGAGGTAAATCACGCGTAATAGCCGTTATGCCATTATTATAGTACCAAAAAAAATCGGGTGCATCAAGCATGGTTTGCTCAATTTGCCGATTGTACTCTGAAGCTATAAGGGGATTTCGGATATTGCTAAAAAAGAGTTTGAAGCCATACTTTTCAAATAATTCATAAATTGTTTGTGGGCGAATTAAAAAAGTATAGGACTGGAAAGGCGCATCTACCCGTAAAAAATTTTTATCAATATCCAACTGC
>JAYUQN010000669.1:0-3329 GCA_043756725.1 Saprospiraceae bacterium | reverse complement strand
AAATTGATTTGAAAAAGGCTGAAAGCCGTAAAATACTGAGGGGGGAGGTGGAAGGCACACAACTGCTGGCTGAAAGAGAATGGTTTATGGAAAAGTTGAAATAATAGAAATGGAATTATATGTTTTTCACACGAATTACACGAATACTTATACGAATTTCACCAATCTGGATGTTGACAGAGCGTATTTCTTTTATTCATATAAAATATTCACTGTCAACATCCAGATTGGTGAAATTCGTATAAGTATTCGTGTAATTCGTGTGAAAAACATGAGTACCGAGGCTTAATCAGTGTATACCACTTTCCGTAAAAAGCGAAATCCCACTGTCAATTCGATAGACAGATTTCGGCTGCTTTGCTCGGGTATACTATTGATGCGCTGTCCAAAAGGATCTGTAATATTCAGATTATTAATACCCGGTTGAAAATATTGTCTGGTCACATCGGGATGAACGCTAAACTCGACAAAGGCACCTGACAAATCTGAAAAAGGAAATTCATAGCCCCCTGCTAAGGTCATACCGAAGTTGAATTTTTTTACAAAATCTTTTGTTGGGAAATAGAGGGCATAAATGCCACCTGTGTTGCCGTCGGACAAATTGGTGCTCATGGTATATTCACCACGTACGCCAATAGCATAGTAAGCATTTTCTTTGTTTAACACATTACGGCGTTTGAAACCAACGCCCAAAGCAATATTATTGAAAGTAAAGTTTTGTGTAAAACCATCCACTTTTACCAATTGACCCGAACCATTATCAAAAGCCCCCGCCCGAAACCTCCGCGCATGACCCCGCACGTGATAACCCACTTGGGCATACATGACGGAAGTAGCGTCTTCGGGTGCGCTTTCAATAAAAATATCGCCTTGATATTTAAAAAGCAAACTGTTGTCAAACGTGCCACTGCCATCAAACCGTTGGCTGCCAATAGCCAGACCGCCTTTTGGACCAAAAGCGTAGCTTTGAGCAAAAAATAGGGAGGGGGTAAAAAATAGGATATATAAGATGTACAATTGTTTCATTTTCAATGATTTATAAATATCAAAATATTGTTCAAACCTTTTTTATACTATTTAACAGTATCACGGACTTTAGTCGGTGAACGCTTAAAAACTATGAATACAGTAAGTAAATGCTGTTTCAAAATTAAATTATTGCCTTTCATAAGACATTTACGGACTGAAGTCCGTGATACGGCTAAGGAGTTACATTAAAAATAAAAAACTTTGCGAAAGTTATTAATTCTTTCGCAAAGTTTGTATAAAAAACGGTTTTTTACACCGCCGAATAGTATCAATTATTTCACCCGCAACTGTTGCCCCGGTTTAATGGTATTATCAGACAAACCATTCAATTGCTTCAACTGATCCACCGTTATGCCATATTTGCGTGAAATAGCCCAAAGGGTTTCACTTTGTGCAACCGTATGATATTGAACAGCACCCGCAGGTTTAATCGGTGTCGTTGGCTTAGGTTTAGGTAGCGGCTGACTCGGCTGCGTAGTTGGCTTATTAGTCGGACTTGTTGAAGGATACGATGGATACGATGGATAATTAGATGTCGTTCCTGTACTCGGATACGTTGTTTCAGTAGTCGGATAGTTAGAACTTGGATAAGTGGTTGTACCCGTGTTCGGATATGTCTCGCTGTTTGGAAAAGAAGGTTGCGTTGAAGACGGATACGAGGATTGTGGGTAGCTTGGTTGAGTGCTTGGGGGATAGCTTGTACCGGGTTGACCGCCCGGTGTTATCTCAAAAGGAAACTCGCCCGTACTCGGTTTAGTCGTGTTGGGTCTCGTACCTGTCGTAGGTTGCCCTGCGGGTTGTAGCGGAGCAACTTCCAAAGGCATACATTTTCTCCATTCGCCAAAGGTATCACGCAAGGCGGGCATATCAAAACGTTGGAATAAACCGCGTCTCAAAATGATTTTTTCACCCACTTGCGGCTGGTCACCTTCCCGCATTTCATTTTTGCGATACAATTTTGGAAGTTTGATACCATATTTTTGAGAAATATCAAACATGGTTTCACACGCAGCAACACGGTGATATTTTTCTTCCCCACTAAAACTGTTGCGTTTGGATTGCAAGTAAACGATGGCACCGTTTTTCAAGACATTATCTGCCTCACCGATTTCTTCGTTATAATCTTTCAATTTTTTGACACTGATGTCATAGCGTCCTGCCACCTGTTCGAGCGTTAAAGGAGCTGTAACTTTCACAAAGCGGATATTGTTGCGCTCGCCTTCAAAAGTGCCTGCACTGGCATTGCCCGAATTGTTTGAGATATTGCCAGAGTTATTAGGCGTTTCAAAAGGGTCGGTTGGGCGGGGTTTATTACTGCCTGCAATATTGACCAAATCGCCAGAAGACAATTGGTCGTAGCGATTGAGTTGCAAATCTTCGATAAGGCGAATAAGCTTTTCAGAATAATCCGTAGCGGTGGCATAGCCTGCCCGTTCCAAACCATTCGCCCAACTGACATAGTCTTTATTGTCCAATTGAAACAAGAACCCATAGCGATTGACTTTGCGGGGGTCTCTCAAAAATTCAGAGTGAGCGATAAAAGACTCTTCACTGTTTTTATAAGCACGGAAGCAAGACTTTATCAACTGCCCTGTGAGGGGGTCTAAGTCATCGTCTTCCTTATAGTAGCGTTCGCCCGTCCATTCGGAATGGCATTTGATACCAAAGTGGTTGTTGTATTTGGAAGACAACTCGCTGCGACCCGCATTGGATTCCAGCACGCCTTGAGCCAGTTTGATACTGGCGGGAATACCCGTGCGCTCCATTTCGCGGATAGCAATAGCCTTATATATATCAAGATACAAAAGGCGCGCTTGGGCATTGTTGGCACTTTTGGCAGTAGCTGTATTATAAGATTTTGGAATCTTTGCTTTTTTAGAGCCTGTACAAGCTGTAAAGAATTGAGCTGAAACAGCTAAGAGAATTAGCGCCAGTTTGGCATCTTTGAAAAGATTTTTCAGTTTCATAGTGATTTTTTTCTCAAAGTTTAAAATTTTCAGTTAAACGTTTTTTGTATAGTAAAATATTGTTATTTAAAATAATTTTAACGATTTCAAAGCACCAAAGTTATGGAAAAAACGTAAACAGTGCTTATAAAATTTCACAAAGTATTGAAAAACAACGGGCAAAATGCAATTTTTTTTTTTATGTTGCATTATTTTAACCACTTTTAACCCCAATTAACCTCAAATTAGAATAAATCGGCTATTTTTGCAACATCATTTATAATTATAGGTAATGAGGTAATGGCTAATGAGTAATCGGTAATGCGTAATCATTCATTAGCGATTACCCATTAC
>JAYUQN010000668.1:0-3330 GCA_043756725.1 Saprospiraceae bacterium | reverse complement strand
TTTTGCAAAAAAAAATCAAAACTCAATCAATTTCATCAAAAACTTACCCTAAATCTTTACTTAATTTTTCTGGCAGCAAGCGAAACGACGTCCGATGATGCGGCGTTACACCAAAAGTAAAAATAGCTTTGCGATGTTTTTTAGTCGGATACCCCTTATTAATATCCCATCCATATTCGGGATACTGAGGGGTCAAATTGTGCATATAATCATCCCGATACGTTTTAGCTAAAACAGAAGCCGCAGCAATAGACGCATATTTTGAATCCCCTTTTATGATACATTTATAAGGAATTTGATTAGATGATTTAAAATATTTGCCATCAATCAATAAAAGTTCAGGTTTTTCAACCAGTTTTTCAACCGCCCGACACATGGCAATATAAGACGCATTGGCGATATTATGTGTATCAATTTCAAGTCTATCCGCGATGGCAACGCCCCAAGAAATAGCCTCTTTTTCAATGACATGTCTAAGCAATTCTCGTTTTTTTAAGCTCAACAACTTAGAATCGTTCAAAATATCATTGTCAAAATCCTTTGGTAAAATGACTGCGGCGGCAAAAACGGGTCCCGCCAAACAGCCCCGACCTGCTTCGTCGCAACCTGCTTCTATTAATTTAAGGTCGTGGAAAGGGAATAATTTCATAGTTGATATCGTTTTTGTCAAAGATAAGTTGAGAAAGTGGTTTAGGAGTACAAAAAAATTAGTTGTTTATTCTTTTGCATCCCTAAACCATTTATTCAATCATTTCTTTTCACCAATCCTAAACCGCAAACCCGCATAAATTCTTCTGCCCATCATCGGGGCATAGACTTGCGTGGCATCAAAATACTCACTATTCGGCTCTTGCCAAGCGATAATAGGCGCGTGTTGCGTATAATCCCACAAGTTTTCAACACCACTATAGATTTCAACGGCTTTGAAAAAACGGTTGATTGAAAAATGGGTCAAAGAATAAACGGGTGAATATTTTTCATGGCGATGCCCATACGCAAAGGGCACATAGCTGCGGTCAGCCAAACGCTGTTGCCCTACAATTTGCGTCGTGGCGTTGAACATCCATTTTTTATTGGGTGTGCGATAATCTAAAGTGACCAAGCCTCGATGCTTTGCAACTAAAGGCACTTCTTCCAATTTAGTTTTATAGGTTGTTTTTACATCATTGAATTTATAAACCAACTTAATATCAACCCCCCTCAGTATTTCAGCCGTTAGCATAGTCAAAAAAGTGTTGGCGTACGATTTTCCATCAAGGTTATAAAATTGGGCTTTGTTGTAATCGGTTTCAATATCTGCAATTATTTGATTCGTAAATTGCGTTCTGTATGCGTCAAAACTCAATCGAGCTTCCCTTTTTTCACCGATTCTAAAGGTTTTTACGGCATTAATACCGAAATTCCAAGCGTCTTCAGGTTTCAAATCGTCTGAAACAATGATTTGACGATTGGTGGCTAAGAACGAGACATTTTCAGCTATCGGATTTGCGACGCGCCAACCTCGCCCTGCTGTGAGACGCACCACATCGCCTTCGTTGAAATTGTATTTGAAATTGAAACGCGGTGTTGCGACAAACCCATATTTATTATGATAATCACCCCGCAAACCCGCAACAATAACGATGTCATTATAGCCTTTCAAATTTGGGCGACTGTACACATACTCGCTATACGCGCCTGTGACCCCCTCAGTACGGGACAAGTTTTTGTCATTTAAAAACTCTTCATAGTTGTCATATTGAAAACTGCCACCAAAAGTCAGCTTATTATCTGTCGTATTGATAATGGTGGAATAAATAATATTGCCTAAAAAACTTTTCTGCGTTCCGAGATATTTATTGCGACCATATAAGGCATTGACATCATGATAAGTAGCAGTCCATTGAGAACCTAAGCCTTTATACGGTTTATCGAAGCCAATATAACCCAATTTTAAGCCTGCTGAAATACGGTTGTTTTTAGCATTGATTAAAAAAGGGTTTGTAACAATGTGATGGTCACTAATTTGACCACTTTTACGTTCTTCCGTCAGAGCATGCAGTTGAAATTGACTTTCTATTGTTTTATCAGAGTAGAATGCCCGATACATCCCATTGAGTTGTTTTTTCAAAGGCATATCCACAAAACCATCTTTTTCATGGTCGAGTTTGTTCTGAAAAGTGCTGCCATGCAGCAACAATTGATGAGCAAAATTGGGCGTCACCACTTTATTCAAATGCACATTGGTCTCCATTCGCCCTGTATTTTCACCAAAAAGATTGATAAAAACGGGGGCATCTTCCCCGGGCTGCACCAATTGTGTATTGATTTGACCCGTTATGGATTGAAAACCATTTTTTACGCTACCCACGCCTTTGTTAATATCAATGCCTTTCAACCAAGTGCCGGGTAAATATTCTAAGGCATAAGGCATCGCCAAACCATAAAAATCAGGTCGGTTTTCCACCATCAATTGTGTATAAATACCCCTTAGCCCAAGCATTTGAATCTCTTTTGCTCCCGTTATCGCATCCGCATATTGAATATCCACCGAACCATTTGTTTCAAAACTTTCAGAGAGATTGCAACAAGGCGCTTTTCGCAATTCGTTGCTTGAAATGCGCTCTACGTTGCGTGGATCAAGTGATGAAACAACATTATCGCCTTTCCTGCCTGTAATTTCAACCGATTTAAGCTGTTTAGGCTCCCGCATTTCAATGACGACATCCGTTTGGTCATTTTTTACCGTTATCATAACCGTTTCAAAACCAACAAATTCGACATGAATCATCGTTTCTTTTGTCTTATGCACAAGCTCAAATTGCCCATTTTCATTGGTCAAAGTCTCTGCGCTTTTGTCCATCCAATAGACATGCGCGCCTACAATCGGTTGTCCTTTTTCATCTTTCACCATGCCTTTAACGTTTTGGGCATTCATGGTGAAAAGCGTAAAAAAAAGGATTATAATAGCTAATATCTTGATTTTCATTGCTTTATATTTTATTCAAGACTCATAAATTCTCCCCCTGTGGGAAGCGGGGGGAGAATTATTTTACTTGCTTTTAGGCTTTACAGCCACCAAATCCATACCGCATTTGCCACATTTACCAGCTTGGGCAGAAGCAGGCTCACATTTCATCGGGCATTCATACATAGCCGTCTGAGCACCTTCTGCTTTTTTTGCCTTTTTGCCTTTTTTTGCTTTTTTACCCTGCGCCTTGTGATTAGCATGTTGCTCGGTTTTTTCAGTAGTTGCAGGTTGATTTTGAGCAAAAGAAACGGTTGTGCCAAAAGCCATGATAGCGATGGCTAAAAAGAATTTTTTCATCTTGAAAAATTTATGATTGAGTT
>JAYUQN010000667.1:0-3336 GCA_043756725.1 Saprospiraceae bacterium | reverse complement strand
AAATACTGAGGGGGTCGGTGCAAAAAATTTGAGGACTTCGCTGCCCGAATATTTCACAAAATATTGGGGAGCCGACGTGCGCACTAAAACTTTTCAGCACTTCGGCAATTTGGATTTGAAAGACATTATCCTCACAATTGGCAACCCTGATAGTACGCATCGTGACCCAAATTTTTATTGTTACAATCAACAAACGTCTCTTTTCAACAATATGTATCTCGATATTTGGGACAATGGCGAGGGTGAAACGCCTGTCAACGATTCCAATTATTTTGCCCGTTATGTTTATGATTTGGTGAAATTGTATAAAAATGAAGTGAAATTTTGGGAAGTTTGGGACACGCCCGGTTGGGATATTGAAGCTAAAAATGGGTGGAAACCCCGCAATATGCAACACAATTGGTGGCAAAACGACCCCGACCCCTGTGAATTGGGCGTTCATGCGCCTGTGCAAAGTCTCGTGCGCATGATGCGCATTGCTTATGAAGTGATTAAAAAAGAAGACCCTTCGGCGTTTGTCGTTTTTTCGGGCGCAGGTTTTCCCAGTTTGTTAGATGCTGTGGTGCGCAATACCGACAATCCAGCCGAAGGTGTGGCGACTCCCTCCTACCCTAACGGCGGCGGGGCTTATTTTGATGCCGTTTTATATAATGTTTTTCCGCACGTAGATGGCAGTTTGGCGGCTTTTGACCAAACTTTACAAAGGCTTGTTTATAAACGCCATTCAGATGCGGCAGTTAAAAGCATTGTAGCGCATAAAACGGAATTGGATTCTGTGCTCCACGTTTATGGCTACAATGGGCAACGTTTTCCACGTAAAAATTTCATTATTGGTGAAATAAATGTGCCTCGCAAGCCGCTGGGTAGTATGGGTTTTGGCAACGACGAGGTGCAGAAAAATTTTATTTTAAAATCCTATATCACGGCTGCTGCAAACGGGATTTTGACCATGTCGGTGAAAAGTGTGAGCGAAGAAGCAGAATTTGGGCAAGCTACTGAGGGGGGGCAAATAATGGGCTTGTATCAAAAACTGCCACCAACGCCGTATATGACATCTAAAAATGTGCAAGGCATTGCTTTCAAATCCATTTCAGATATTTTATTTGGCGCACAATACGATTCTGCCCGGACTAAAGCCTTGAATTTGCCGACCCGATTGCACGGTGCGGCTTTTAAAAATGGTTTAGGCAAATACACTTACACACTTTGGGCTGAAACAAAAATCGACCTTTTGGAGTTTGTAAAAGACTCTTTCAGTTTTCCTACTGCCTTTCCCATAGGGATCCCTTCGGACAATATCAATACGTTATACAAACGAGAATGGAGTTTTTCAGTTGACCAAAACGTTTCGGTAGTGTCCACTAAAAATATACCGCTATCAGGAACGCCCATTTTTTTGAGCGAAGAAGCGGTTTTGACTGCGCCACCTGTTGCGGCTTTCACCTCTGATTATAAAAAAGCGTGTCCGCCTTTGACGGTGAAATTTCAAGACAAATCGTCGGACGCTGTAAGTTATTTGTGGCGTTTTACGGGCGCAACGCCTGCCACGTCAACCGAACGTAATCCTACTGTTATTTTCAGTAAAAACGGTTCATACAATGTGAGTTTGGAGGTAAAAAATGCGAATGGAACGCATACTAATTTGAAGACCCAATATGTTGTTACAGATGAAAAACCCAAAGCGGATTTCACTTTCACAGTAGATAAAGACGGTGTTGTGTCATTTCAAACCCGTGCAACCCGTTCATTTTCAATGATTTGGGACTTTGGCGACGGTGGTGCAGATTTTACGCTCAACCCCACTCACCGCTATTTGGAGAAAAAAACATACCTCGTAAAAATGATTGCCGTCAATGATTGTGGCAGAGATACGATTGAAAAACTAATTAACCTTTTAACGCCAACCCAAGAGGCATCGTTAGTGGAAACGCTTAATTTTCAAACATTTCCTAATCCATTCGACAGCGATTTGAGAGTGACCTTTCAGCTCGCTGAAACACAACACATTAGCTTAGCACTGTTTGATATATCTGGTAAAAAAATTGCGCAACTCGTTGATAATCAGCGTTATACTGAGGGGGGTCATCAACTGGCTTTGAAGCCTCAATTAACAATAAATGGCTTGTATTTTTTGCAATTACAGACGGAGAAGGGGACGGTTTATAGGAAGGTGGTGCGGTTTTAAGTTGAATTAGGATGCTAATGGTTACAAAGGATATTAAGGATTGAGGTCAAAATACTGAGGGGGTATCTAAATCCTTAATATCCTTAAACATCCCCAATATCCTAATTCAAATGAATCTACCTGAAGGCAGAGAAGGGTTTAAAAGGTTAAAATATATCATTTTTTCTTAGAAGTCAACCATAGTTTTTCTTCGATAAAATCAATCGTTAAAACCCATCTTTTACGGAAGAAATCAATGCCTAATACGCCATCATAAGGACTTGTTAGACCTTTGGCTAAAAAATCATAAGTCAATACAGAGAAGTTTTTAGACTGCATGCCTAATGTATTGAAATCATTAATTTCATAGTATTGGAAAGAAAGGAACTATTGAAAAAGTAATTGAATTTTCACGCTATCAAGAAAATATTTGGAACTTAGGATTTGGCGACATCAAAGGAGAGGATTGGGATGATAATGTTATTTCTAATAACAATGATATGAGAAAAATTCTACAAACTGTTGCCAATGCCATTCATGCTTTTTTAGAATATTATCCAGAACGTCAAGTTTTTATTGCACCATTAGATAAACAAAGAAAAATACTTCATAATCGGATTTTTCAACAAAAATGGCAAGAGATTGAACCTGTTTTTTCTGTTAAAGCGATTAGGTTTACGGGTAAAAAACAAATTTTTGAAGATTATCAACCCTCAACTCTATTTGATTACTTTATTATAAGTTTAAAATAAATAAGGCATGAGTCCTAAAAATTCTAATAGATATGAAAAATAAAGAGGAACTTATCACTGAGCCACAATCGGAAAAAGTTTATATCAAGCATATGACAGAAGAAGAGCTTCTTCAAATGGCAATGCTTTCTCAAAAATCGTTTTTCAAAGAAAAATACCGTCATGGGCTGAAAGTTCTTACAAGGATGGATATGCAAAGACTCCAACAAGAGCATCCAGACTGGCGGCTTAAAGATGTGCTTGCGGCTATTCTTAAAAACTATAATCCTGAACTACCCGCTGTTATTCTCCTTGAAATGACGCAATTTATTATTGCTGAATGGGAAAAGGCTCATCTTATTCAACATGATAATTTAGAAGCTGTACTTGTTTAATTCCCTATGGGTCTGGGGTAGCGTTAATCCAAACGTCCATATCGCC
>JAYUQN010000666.1:0-3336 GCA_043756725.1 Saprospiraceae bacterium | reverse complement strand
AATTCCACATTTGATTACCACCCGCTGCGGTAAGGCGCACCAATTTGGCAGTCGCCGAGGTTGCTGAGGCAACTTTAAACGAATCGCCAGCTACGGGAAAATAGCTATTGGTGAGCGAGATTTGAGCGGCAATAGAAAATGGGAATAAAAGGGGGACGAAGGCATAAATGATTGATTTGAAATTCATTGTGTAGCTTTTAAATCGTGAAATGATGCCAAAATTAAGCATAGTTTTGTAAATAAAAAATAATAATATTTTATCTTTCAAAAGGGGAAAAACTTATCTCTAAAAATTAGATAGATTTGTTTTTGACATATTTTTTTTAAAAATAAAAAAAAAACTTCATGAAATACTTTTCAAATCAAGAATCTTGTTTAATTTTGACTAAATTTCGTACCAAAACTTAAAATCATATAGTAGAAATTTACATTAAACAAGCATTATCTTTAAACAAACACGGTTCTCGACTTTACTTACCACACGCAAACTCGGCACCATTAAAATGTCCTAATTTGACATTGAGTCCGCTCAAATGTTAAGAAACCGTTAATAAACGGTTAAAGTTGTTAGTATTTATTGTGTTGAAATGAGTAGGATATACTTCTTTCGAATTTGACTACTACTTTTGCCTTTGGATTTTAATACACAATAGAAAGTTAAGGACACATTATTAATCGCTGGTATGCTGTCAAGGGGGGTCTTGACATACGGCACAATTAAAAACTAATGAGCAAGGAAAAATTTATTTACAACGAACAATCACTACAATACGAGAAAGTTGAAGCCAATTGGAAGGAACAAGCACTCAAAGTTTTTGGTCTTATTTCAGCTTTAATCGTCACTGTTATTCTTTGTTATCCACTTTTACAACGGTTATTTCCGACAGCAGAAGTGCAAGTTAAAAACAACGAGATAGATCAGCTTAAACTGCGTTACGAAACGTTGTTGAAACAAAATGAATTAAATGAGAAAGCGATATCCTCTCTTTATGACCGAGATGCCAATCTCTATCGCATGATGTTTAATGTGGACCCAATTGACCCTTCCCTTTTGGCTGGTGGCGTTGGGGGTCACGATAAATATGCTCATTTAGCAAAATTCAATAGTGCTAAAACAATCATCCAGACGCAAGATAAAGTGGAACATCTCAGCCAATTAATTGCACTGCAATCCAAATCTTTTGATACCATCACACGTTTGGTGCGTGAAAAAGAGAAAATGCTTGTTTCCATTCCGAGCATCAAACCTGTTAGAGAAGATAAATTGGCTTCCGATGTCAGCTATCTCTCTGGTTTTGGTATGCGGGTGCATCCCATTCATAAGGTGCGCCGTATGCACAAAGGCATAGATTTCACAGCACCACATGGCACAGCTATTCAAGCAACAGGCTCCGGTGAAATAGTGCAAGCAGGAAGAGATGGCGGCTATGGCAATTGTGTTATCATTGACCATGGCTATGGCTACCGCACTTTATATGGTCACATGAGCCGCATTGATGTTAAAGTAGGGCAGCGAATGAAAAAAGGACAACAAATTGGATTAATAGGCTCCACAGGGGCTTCAACAGGACCTCATTGTCATTACGAGGTACATTTCAATGGCAATGTTGTGAACCCTATTCAGTTTGTGTTAGACGGTTTGACGCCTGCCGAATATCAGGCTTTGGTTTCAGCCGCTACGAAAGAAGGCAATTCAATGGATTAAAA
Source organism: Saprospiraceae bacterium (assembly GCA_043756725.1). Classification (GTDB taxonomy): domain Bacteria; phylum Bacteroidota; class Bacteroidia; order Chitinophagales; family Saprospiraceae; genus JAAFJT01. The sequence continues at coordinate 1,629 of JAYUQN010000666.1, read as the reverse complement.
CTTATACACGCTCAGAGTTAAGACAAATTTTTTTCTCCTCAATCTGCGCTCGGTACCCACTGAGCGCATTTTTTTTATATTATTTTTTTTTGGAATATTTTTTGCAAATCAATATTATATGCTAAAAAATATCTCCAAATTATTCAAATTGATCCTATGAGAAAAATAATTATCCTTTTGTTTTGCTTACCTTTTTCAACCGTTCAAGCACAATATTGGGAAGCGGGAGCCACAGTAGGTGTGTCAAGTTCTATCTCCGACCTTCAACCCAATTCACCCAGTAATGGTTCTTTTGGTTTAACTTATGGTGCTTTGGCTCGGTTGCATTATAGCCCTATTTTATCTTTTAAAGCCACAGGCATTGCTGGTAATTTTTATGCCACTGACCGTTATGCAAAAGGTTTAAGACGTTTACGCAACCTCGAAGCGCAAACGCAGTATTATGAGTTGGCAGCTACCGCTGAATTCAATTTTTCAAGGTATGATGTCATGGATAATAAAAATTCTACGCCCTATCTTTTTGCAGGTGTTGCAGGTTTTTATTTCAATCCTCGTGCTCGTTTAAATTTGAATGAAAAAACGTGGACTAATCTACAACCTTTGGGAACTGAAGGGCAGACTTTGGAGGGCGGTAAAAAACCGTATAGCCAATTTCAAATAGCTCTCCCTTTTGGTATGGGTTTCAAAATAGCCTTAGGTAAACGCGCAAACTTAGGTTTTGAAGCAGGCTTAAGGTACACTTTCACCGACTATTTGGACGATGTGAGCGGCAATTATCCCGATTTGACTGCTTTGGCGCAAAAAGACCCTTCTGCAGCAGCTTTATCTTTCCGTTTGCCTGAGATATTGGGAAATCAATTAGAGTTGCCTTCTGGTCAAAAACGGGGTGATAGCTATAAAAATGATTTGTATTATTATATTGGTACAACACTTACTGTCAATCTTGCGAATGAAGCTAAAATGGAGTTTAATGAAAACCTGCGCAATTTTTGGAAGAAGGAATAATTTAATTGACAATGGATAATGGAAAACGGACAATACACGCTTTGTAGTATTGTCCGTTTTTGTTGGTCATAAATCTTTGCTCGAAAAAAAAGTGCCAACTAATTTTCAAGCAAAATGAAACAGCTTTTATTTTTATTAAATTCAGCCAGTAACGCGAGTAAAATCACGGTTTTTGTGTTGAAATGACAATTTAACGAGGTGAAATACTGAAAAATTAAAGCTATACGACTAAATAGCGTAATACGAATTACACGAATGAATACACGAATTCCACTAACTCAGATGTTCTAATTAGTGGAATTCGTGTATTCATTCGTGTAATTCGTGTTACGCTAATCAGAAGCTGTTGTCTATACCAATAACGCCTGACAATATTAATTTCTAAGTAACCTTTGCTTTCCGAACCACATAAGAAAGAAGGCGTGGAAAAAAACGTTTCAAATAAATTCCCATCACTTCGCGCCCGCCCACATAGATTTCTTGCTTCCCATTTTTTACCGCCCGAATGATTTTTTGAGCCACCACTGAGGGGGCTAAACCCTTGCCAGTGGCATCATCCATTGTGCCTTGTTTTGACCCATCGGCAACCACCGCATTGATGGAAATATTGGTTTTTACATAACC
>JAYUQN010000665.1:0-9267 GCA_043756725.1 Saprospiraceae bacterium | reverse complement strand
AAAAAAGCTTTTTTAACAAAGAAAGGCTTTTTTAGTAATCGTTAAACTAATACGAGTTCATTTTTAGGGCTTGTTTTTTCAACAAATCAAATGTTTATGCTAATTGTAAAAACAAATGCTTTAAAACAACCTTATTGCCACTGATTGTATTTTCAGAAATATAATATTCATCGTTTATTGGGAATTCAGGTTTGGTAATAATTCCATAGTTTGTAAAATTTGATGAAATCAAATTGTTCAAATTTGATAAAACAGCGTTTTTATCACCATTCAAAACGTAAGCAATAAGGATGCAATTATTTGGATAATAATCTGTTAGCAAATGGCTTATGCCTGTTGCTATATACCGTTTGTAATAATATGAGGCATTAACTGATGCACCGCTTTTTTTAGTCCAATCTTTTTCGGAAAGGTTTTTAGCTTCTGCATAATATACAATCCTATTCTTATCAAACCATTTCATAAAGCGAAAATCTATTCTTGGGGCATACTTAGCTTCTACTTCTCCCGATGTATGTTTATTGGAGTACAAGTAAAATTGTGATACAATATCTATTTCCCATTCATTACAAATAGGTGAGTTGGTCATCAAATCTATAAAATGCGCTGTTAATGTATCTTCTTCTGAATCAATATCATAAATTTTGGTAATAAGCATAGTTTTATACCCTTGATGTAAAAGCTCAAGACATAATCCTTCATGGACAGATTGGAAGTCTTTGGAGATATTTATTTTAATTTGTCCGTCCATTTGTTTGTGCTGTCGTTACCTCTAATATAATTTCATCAGCATCGTTCAATGCCAAAGAACGAGACCAAAACCGCTTCTCATTGGGTTTTATGATGTAAATAATATCGTTTTTATAATATCGGATAAACTTTCGATAATAGATGCTTTCTGAATACTTTTGGTAAGTATAGGCTTCAATTTCCTTTAAAATTTGATTGATTTTAGCTTCTGTATTTTCTTCTATATATCCAGCATCTTGTTCTTTATTTAAATGAATAGCGACTATATTTAATGGTGTATTAGGTGACAATGCGAATGCAGTAGCCCAACTGGATAGTTGGCTACCGAATTTCAGAAAATCATTTATCGTTTTTGTTAAAAATTCAACATAATATTTTGTATCATTTACTATGCAGGGATTGTAAGAAAGAGATTTTGTTTTCTCTTGAAAGGCATCTAAATTTAAATTCAGTAAATCTTCAATTAATATCTCTTGTGTAGTTGTCAATTTTAAACCTTGATAAAATAAATTATCTATTTGATATTCTATTTGTTTAATCTGCTCTTTACGAGCCAAACCAGTATTGATAAGTTTTATAATATTATCAAGGCTATCACAAATTAGAATTTGTGTAGCTTCATCAAGGCTTAAAAATAACGCAGGTAAATTAAGTACCTCATTAGGATTTACACGCTCTCTCTCTACACCCCAAGAAGCCGATTGTAGAAAAATAAGGTAAGAAGCCAATTTAGAATTTAGAAAAGCTGTCATTAGCTTTAATAAATTATCATTGTTCGGTATATGAATGCCATAAATTGTTTTTCTAAAAGAACAAGCATAATCTAAATAAGAAGCGCAAAATCTTTTATCGGATTGTCCTTCTTTAATGAGAATATGCGGGGTTTTATAGGCTATTTTTTTACCTGTTAGATAAAACTGAAAATCTTCAATAGGTCTTGTTTGTGATAAAGGTGTATAATATTGTTCTACTTTTTTAGCCTCAATATGGGGAATTTCCCTAATTTCGTAATCAATAATCTCTTTTGGAAAAGAGGTTTCAAACCCCACTCCTGCCTTATCGCTATGACCTTGAGTTTCTAAAAACTCTAAAAGAGTTATATTTTGAAGACTTTTAATAGATTTGAAATCTCTTTCAGTCCCCCACATAGCCGCTTTCCATATTTTAGTATCTGGTTTCTGACATTCAATGCGAGGCAAATATTTGACATCTGTTGCATCTATGGCAATGCCATCAATAAAGCGATTTTTAATAACAGATTTAGGAGCACAATAAGTCAACCTATCAGAAGGGTTTTCTGGAAATTGTTTAGAATAAACTAATACACCAACAGGGCTTACGGCAGAGGCGAATAAGTTTCTACCTTCACTTTTGGGGATTCGTCTTAGGATTGAAAAATTGTAAACTTGTTCTACATAAGTATCATTAAATAGAAATTTTCTGAATTTTTGATAGGGTTTACCAGTATTAAATAATATTTTAGCTGGAAAAATCATTGCAATTTTACCTAACGGACATAATGTTGTGGCTCTATCTAAAAAAGCTAAAACCATTTCCTTTGCATAGCCTTTTTTATCAAGATATTTGTCAATATCTTCATCAATACCACCTCTTTTAAAAGGAGGATTTCCAACGACTAAATCATACTCAACATCTTCAAAGCTTCCTTTACCTATACTGCTCATCCTAAACAAGTTTCTACCTTGTTTATCATTGTCTTTACTTTCAGGCTCAAAAATAAGATAAGGAAACTGTTTAGTTTTCCATAATTCAATGGGGTCTAAGCGGTTAAGCATAGCCAAATAAATACTAAATGCAGCTACTTTTAGTGCTTCCTTTTCTTTTTCTACACCATATATATTATCTAATACTATTTGCTGAATAGTATCAAAATCCAAACTATTGTCCGGATTTGCAAATTCCCAACGGTCAAGCAAACGGTTAAGACTTTCAACAAGGAACATTCCCGAACCGCAAGTTGGGTCTAATATTTTCACATTAAATTTACTGTCTGATACTGAGGGGTACGGCAAAACGTGATTTAATATAAACTCTGCTAAAGGACGTGGTGTATAATACGCACCCGACTTAGCTTGTTTATCTTCTCCATCTTCTTTGGCTAAGAAATTCTCATAAATGCTACTGATAAGCTCTATTGGAATGATAGCGAAATCGAAAATACGCGCCCAAGCAAAAAGCAGCAATTGCCCTCCTTCTTTAATTGGAGACCAAAAACATTGCTTAATTATTTCTAAATGTTCTAAAGTTACGCTGTCTTTTTCCGATTCAAGAATAGGGCATAAATTTCCATTAAATGAATCCTCTAATTTTTCAAAAAGTTCATACGTAGCTTCTTTATCTTCAAGTATATGAAAATAACTTGTCGCATTTTTTTTATATTCATCATAGAAGGTCGCATTAGTTGCACCTCTATCCTCTAAGTAAAGTAAAAAAAGAGACCTCAATAATAAATCATGTACTATTTCGATATTTAATCCTACGGATTCAAGTTTTTTACTTGTCCTTTTCAAGTTGTCAATTAAAGCCTGTTCAACTCTTTTTTCATACTTAACTTTTTCAGCATACTTAAGTTGTTTCCAAAAACTACCTGTATCAATAGAGATTTTATCAAAAACCGCTTTTAACTCTTGTAAGTCACTCTCAACTTGTTTTGAAGCTGAAAATAAAGTTATATCTTTTATTGTACGGTCTTTATCTCTTTCAAATACGGGTTTTTCATAGCAATTGAAAATGCGAATTTCAGTTGGACTTTCAACATACAAAAAAGGGACTCTGCCTTGATTCCAAATACTTTTTTGACTTTTTAAGAGTTCTTTTTCAACATCAGGCGAGAAATCAGGGACAGATTTGAAATATACTGAGGGGTATTCGCCAGAGAAATAAATTTTATCAATACTCAATAAAAATTGCTCCGCCTCACGGACATAATGCCGTTTGACAGGAGATTGCAGGTCGTTACTTTCTAAATCGCATACGCCCAAGCTAAAATCTAAAAGGTCTATGACCGAGAAGTCAGCAGTCATAAGAATTGATATTGTTTTGTTTCAGAAATAATGTGGTTTATCTTAACGTCTATATCACTTAATTTTTGCAAAATGTAAGAGTCGTCTTTTTTTATGTAATCATCGTAGCCTATAAAACTCACCATTTCCCACGCCTCTAAAACATCTTCTAATTCAATCGTAAAAGGTGGATAATCAACTGTATTGTCTGACATTAAAATAAGTTTGTTGTTTTTCTTTACTTCGCTAATCACTCTTTTGAAAACGATACCGTCCTGTTTCAGAGCCAAAATATAGCGTTTGCCTTGTTTTAAATCTCGGTAATGCTCAACATATTTACCTATCACTATAAACCCCTCATCTATGGGTGGCATCGAATTCCCTTTTATTTCAAACGCTCGATATGTACCTTCTGAAAGTTTAGGTAATTTAAAGTGGTCTAAATTTTTAATAAACTCGGTATTCGAATAGTTTTGAGCATAACCTGCAATGGCTTGATAGGGCACAAATTCAATATTTTCTTTTTGATGCTCATCAACCGTTATAGTCACTATACGAATATCTTCATCTCTTAATTTTGCTATATGCCTTTTCTGGAATAAAGGAGCGTTTAAATCAATATTCAATAAGTCATCTACTGAAACTTCAAAAAAAATACTGATTTTTTTCAACAAAGATGCGGTTGGTTCCGATTTTCCATTCTCATAGTCAGCCCATGTTTGACGGCTTAGCTCAAACTCACGCGCTATATCTTCCTGCGATTTATGCTTCTTAGTTCGCAAATATTTAAGATTTCTATCAAGCATCTTGCCGAAATTTCTTACAAATGTAAGAAATTTCGGCAAGATGCAAAATTATAGATGCTCTAAATTCAAAATATTTCATTAAAAGAAAGCGTTTTTCAATATTAAAACGTACTTTTAACAATATGAAACGAATATACACCCACGCATTAACCATTTTCAGTCTCGCTTTTGTCTATACCAAAGGCACTTTGCTATCCACACTCTTGTACTTTAAACATCATTCTAATAATTGCAGATGATTTGGGAATAGGGGATGTTTCTATATAGCTAAAAAACAAGGGAAAATATCCTAAAATACTGAGGGGGTGGTAGGGAATCAATATCTTACATCAAGTTTGAAATAATGTCTTATTTTTTAAAAAAACCATTTTATGACCCAACAAGTTTTTTATAAACTCCTACTGCGTTCCTGTTATTTTACCTTATGTATGATAGCCGTTTGGTTCTGCTTAAATACTGTGTTAGATGGCAGTATTTGGAACGGCATGACTATAAGTGGTTCAGCACTGAGGGTTGAATATTGCGAGTTCAACAATACGGAGAAGTTTTTTCACCAATCCATGAATACTTATTCCAATTTGGCGTATTTCTTTTTCGGTGTGTTGATTGTTCTGTTGGCTTTGGCAGATTATAAAAATCAGCATTTGAGCGCAATAAACAGGCTTGAACAATTTCCATTATTATCTGCTTTGATGGGTGCTTGCTTTATTTATTTGAGTTTTGGCAGTGCTTTTTTTCATGCTTCGCTCACGTGGGTAGGGCAACGTGTGGATATGAACGGTACTTATGGTATTTCAGTCGCCTTGTTAAGTATTGCTTTATATCAGGTTTTATATAAAATTACTTTTACAAATCGTCAAAAACAACTGTGGATACTGGTTTCTATTATCCTTATTTTGGCATTTTACAAGATTCACTTAATGGTTTCCAGTAGCGTTTTATTACCTGCTTTAATATTGGCTAACTTGATTTTAACCATCACCCATTACGTGCAATTCAGAAAAGTGCGTTCTATTCTCCTTCCTATTTTAAGCCTTGTTTTAATGGTCATAGCTGTTAAAATACGCACTTTAGATGTGCAAAAAGTAGGTTGTGACCCCCATTCATGGTATCAAGGACATTCCGTTTGGCATTTGCTGACGGCTATGAGCAGTTTTTGTAGTTATGCTTTTTTTAGATTTGAGAAAGCTAAAAATTAAAAGGATTTTTAATGCTATTTTCATCATTTTGTATATTTCATCAAGTCATCTATTAAATCCTGCATCGTCTTATGGGCGTTGTTGTTCAAAATAATAATGGTTTTATGCTTATTAAGATGGCGAATAATAATGGTTTTATAACCTGGATTATCACCCGTATGCTGAACGATTTTACCACCTTGATCATCTGTCTCAATTTCCCAACCAAAGCCATATTGCGTTTTAGAACCATTGTTCAATTGAGCGGGTGTAAACGCTTCTTGCAAAGTGGCGGGACTGACTAAGTTTTGTTTGTCTAAAGCCTTATCCCATTTCAGTAAATCTTGCGCAGTGCTGCTAATGCGTCCTGAGCCTTTGCGATTACCCAGCCAGACTGTATAATCAGAAGCATGGAATTTATTAGCATTTACATAGTAGTTTGTAGAATCCATCAGATGCCCTGCTGCAAAGTTTTTGACTTTTGCTTTGGCTTCTAATGACCGAATATCGGTGTTCTTCATTTTCAAAGGGGTAAAAATCCAGTTGCGACAGAGGGTAATAAAATCTTGACCCGACGCTTTTTCAGCAATACTTGCTAACAAAATGTAACCAGTATTACTGTATTCATATTTTTCACCGGGTTTGAAAAGGGTAGGAGGGGCATAGCGGTTGATGTACTCAATAATATCTGGATTACCTGCCACCTTCGTTTTATCCCAATGTGCGTCCATAATGGCTTGGTAGTCGGGCAATCCGCTGGTATGGGTCAACAAATGGCGAATGGTAATGTCGGGATAAGGCACTTTCACATATTTACTGAGGGGGTCATCGTAGTTCAATTTGCCTTTTTCTTTCAACATCATAATAATCATAGCGGTAAATTGCTTACTGACGGAAGCCAATTCAAAAATGTCTGTTTTTTGTAGTGGTTCATTTTTTTCAAAATGCCGCTTGCCTGTGGCTTCATGAAATATAATTTTACCCTCTTTAGCTACTAAAACCACGCCGCTAAAACCCGCTGCCTTAGCCTTGTCGAAGGCTTGTTGGATGTCTTGGTTTTGACTTTTGGCTTCTCCGAGTGTGAGTATACACATACTGAAAATGGCTATTAATTGTATCCAATTTTTTTTCATAAGTGTTGAAATTATGCCTTGTTAGGCTGAGTAAAAAAAATAAAGTAAACTTATTAATTCAAAAACAATTCATCTATAAAAAACCACGCTTTATCCCCTTTCCCTGGATGCCAAGACGGTAGTTTTTGTACCGATTTACCAATAACTTTTACAACCGTCACTTGTTTTGGATTGAAAATACATTCATAACTTTGAATATAATTGGGCAAGGCTTGTGTCGGTTGTTTTGGATTGAGTGTTTTCAATAAAGTCAAATGAGTGGTGTTTGTGCCGCCCCATACTTCCAATTGTTGGGCAGGCAGGATATAACTGTTAATGTCTATCAAGGTACTAAAAGTCAATTTTGACAGCGTGATGGGCTTGTTGAAATACAAATACCCTTCAAAAAAGGTTTCTCTAAAACCCAACCATCTACCACTTTGAAAATTCGCTTCGCCCAATTTACTGTCAAAAAGCATCTTTCCTGTGCCAAAATATTTGAGGTTAGGGGCTTGCACCAACCGGACAGAATCGGCTACAAAACCCATTTTATACAGTTGTTGTATAAGTGTGTCGCTGCTAATCCAATTGGGTAAATAGGCTTTGGCTTTTAAAATGGTGGTTTTATCAATCAAAATGCCGTTGTTGTCATAAATGGGTGATTTGAGGCTATCGGGATTAGTGCCATCTAAAGTATAACGAATAGTTGCCCCTTTTACATAATGTTTTAGGTGGATTTTGGTGTCATTTTGAAATACTTTTATCTCATCTTCGACAAGTATGGGTGTGCTCAATTTTGCAACAATGGTGTCACCTTGAAAACCACTGTCTATAAAAGTGTGTGGTAATTTAGTCCTTAAAACCGTTTTATCGCTCTCTGAAAGACTTGTATTCCATAAAAAAAGGGCGGATAAATGCGGCATATTTTTCAGCACTTCTAAATCGGTTATTTTTACATCCGTTCCAGACAAAGATAATTGACGCAATTCTCTCAAATTTTTCAACTCGCTTAAACTCACTCCTGTTATTTGCGTGAAAGACAAATTGAGTTTTCTCAATTCTGAAAAAGCGGCAATTGTCTTAATATCTGCATCATTTACAGGCATTTTATTGAGATTTAAATGCACCATTTGCGCTTTTACGGCTTGCAATTCTTTCAATTGTTCACTTGAAAAAAACGATGCACCAAAAAAATCAACACCCAAAGCTGGAGAATTTAACGCCAACGGATAGACAAGGCGGTAATTATTATTCAGCTTTTTAACCGTATTTTCATCTGCTGCTGAAAAGTTGAAATGCTCTGTTTCCCTTGTTTTTAACGTATTATTGGCGATGATTTTCAAGGTATCAGAATCGGCTAAATCTTTGATTTTTTTATTGAAATCTGCGCCATTTTTAAGCCAATGGCGTAATATCGCCTTTTCTTCATCCGTCAATTGCGGTTTTCCGATAGGTGGCATGTGTTTTTTTTCTTCTAACGGTAAATGGATTCGTTGCATCAATAAGCCCAAATCTGCTGATGTGGCATCCCATAATTTGCCGTTTTTACCCCCTTTTAAAATTTGCTCTTGGGTCTCCATCACCAATTCGCCTTTTGCTTTTTGATTGTTGTGACAAGAGAGACATTTTTTTTCTAAAATCGGTTTTACCATATCTCTAAAAACACCCGCATCATCCATTTTTACTTGAACTACCTCATTTTTAGGCGATAAAGGTGCTGTTAAAAAACCTTCCCCATGCGTGATATTTGCGCCTTGATGCCCTGCTAAAATAATCGCTACAAGGCTAACCGCACTTACTGCAAGCGATGCGTTTTTTGTTTCACGCAAGCTGTTTCTAAACGCATACCATAAAATTGAAATAACAGAAACGGCAACACCTGTCCATTTATGCCATGCAATAGCCTCTGCATTGTACCCCTGTTCTTGGGATAAAAATAAGCCCAATAAAGCGGATATACCTGCTGTAAATGCAGCGGACAGTAAAATCCAATCACCGATTTCACGTTTATACCCCCCCTCAGTATTTTTAGGGTTTTTACTTAAAAAATACTCATAAATGACAGCAAAAACCAGTAAAACGATTGGAAAATGCAGCAATAATGGGTGCATTCTGCCCACTACTTGCAGCCAAGTTGGGATTGCCAATGTTTTTCCAAAGAGGACGAGGAAAACGAGTAGGCAGTTGAAAGCGAAGGTGATGTTATAGCTTAGGTTTTTTATTTTGTCCATTATGCGTTTGTTATTTAGAGGGAATAATATGTTGTATTTTTTTTAAACACATAGACACATAGGACACATAGTTTATTGATAATCAATTATTTATGTATCCTATGTGCCTATGTGTTGAAAAAAAATACAATATATTATCCCTATTTATGCTAAAAGTCCTTTCACCA
>JAYUQN010000664.1:0-3341 GCA_043756725.1 Saprospiraceae bacterium | reverse complement strand
AACAAAGGTTATGTATATGTTATTGGATTTCATTTTACTTATTTTTTAAAGTTAAGGATTCACAAGTTCGTTCAATTAGGAATTAAGAATTAGGAATTTCATATTAAATTAACCCCTGAATCATAAAAATACTGAGGGGGTAAAATTCCTCATTCGCTATCAAATTTTCGCTTTTGCACGCAAGCCTATGCGTATTAAAAACTTTTGGTCTGCTTTCAAAAATACAGGTGTTGAACCATCAAAGGCTGTTGTAAGAATAGATTTCACGATGATTTTCCTTGCATTTCTAATATTGCTAAATCTATTAGGGTCAATATTGATAACTGTGGTATTGGAAGTCATGCTCACAACTTGACCATTGAAAGTATTCGCTGATTTCACAATCAAGGCTTGATTGCCCGCTGTTAGTGAGTCAATAATGGTATTGGAAGACGACAAAAAATAGGCTTGTATGCCCAAATCGACGGGTAAAGAATTGTCCGTAATGACTTTAAACTCCACATTTGTAATTTCATTAAAATCAGTGAAATTAACGTTCAAGGTATCTAAAAAGATGAAATTTTTAGCCGCTGTGATGAGTGGTATATTTGCATCAATTTTGAATTTCACACCACTATCATCTAAAACAAAACCCGATTGTTTGTTATTTTCGTCGGGATTGGTTAAAACATTCAAAGCAAGCGCCACAGATGTGGGAGAGGCATTAATGACATCCACTATATTGGAATTTTGCTTGTTGAGCGTAATGACGGTCTGTTTTGTTTTTCCTATTTCACTGAAATTGGGATAATTTAACGCAACGCCGTCGCTCAAAGCTCCCGTTAGAGTGAGTTTAGAACCATCTCTTTTTGTCACTTCAGCTATCTGAGATTTTATAGTCGCTGGAAAGCCAAAACCATTTTCAACCGTAATAGAGAGGGAAGGGTCTGCAAAACGGAGTTCGCCACCTTGATTCCAGTTTTTGAAAAAATCGAAAGCAAGGTCTTGTCTTTTCAAACTTATAGAAGAACGACCGAAATAACCCACGGCTTTTTTGGCTTCAACATTCGAAATTTCATAAGAAACATCAGACAGTACTGATTCTACGCCATTTACGACTGCCTTATAACCTATACTAACAGTGCTTAAGGCACTGGTTTCCAATTTCCAACCGTTCATGTCCATACCCAGAGAGATGGTTTGCCCTTGAAACATCGAAAAGGTTTGCTCGAAAGGAACATTGTTTTTAGTCAAGGAAAAAAAAGTGATGGTTACATTGGCAGCAGCGGGATTATTATTGGTCATAGTCCATTTGAAAATGCCTTTTTTCAAGTCCAAATATTCTATTTTCATACCCGAAGGATTGGGAAAAGGGACGAAAATAATAGGCGTTGGCGCAGGAATAGTGATGGTTGGCAAAGAAGACAACACATTCATCGTTTGGACATCTGAAAAGCTGCCTCTAAATTGCATTTCTAACTGACCATCTGGGCGTATTTTCAGATAATCATCGGCTCCCAATCCCTTCATCAAATCCCCCAATCGGTATTGGGTTTCGAGAAGAGGAACGGCAATTTCAGGCGTTAAGCTGCCTTTTGTCTCAATGTCATCGAAAGCCAGGCTACATCCAGTTAAGGATGCACAAACTAAAAACCAGAGTAAAACTTTCATGTGTAAGTTTTTCATTAATTAACGGTTTAAGGATGATATAAATTATTTTCATAATATCTATATAGAGCCATACAACTATCCAATTACAACGAATTTTTCGGTTTCATCACTCGAATGATGAAGCTCATCCCGAGCATTTCGAGAAGCTTCAATGGCGTCGTAAATAGGGACAATTGTATGTAAAAATCAGTATACGTTGAATTCAACTATGCTTAGTTGGCGAGTTTGCATCGGAATCGTTAGGTTGCTTTATCGGTTATTTTTAATGAAAAATTGGTAAATGGAATGGATAATTCTCTGATTATATATGCTATTCGGTAAGAGATTATCTCATGGAACTATAAAGTTTCTTATATTTAATACAAATATGCGACAAGTTTCGATAAATGCAAAATATTTTTTAAAAAACAGCAAAGAAAAAAAAGAAATAACGTTTTGAGTATCAATATATTATGATTTTTTTATTGCATATTTTTCGGGTTTAAAAAGTATTTTTTTTGACTTGAATTATAATTCGTGGCTGCTGTCAACTTCATACATAAGCTAAAGTTAAAACATATCCAATTTCATCCCTTCATGCGCCGTGTTCAACCTAAAACGATGGATTTCTTTAAAAAAAAGCCCCAAAGCGCGACTACTAAACGGGGAAATGCGGAATATGTCTTTAGGCATTAAAGCTATTTCTTTGAAATTCAAGTTGTCATTACAGGCTTTTTTATAGCCATATAGTTTAAATAAAATGCCTAATTGCAATAAAGTCATGCTGAAAACAAATTGCTCAACCCCTTTTTGTGGATAAGGCAGATCTTGAAATTGAGCAAATATGCGCTGCCGCTCTTTATCCAAATAATGGGCTATATCTGAAAAAGAGGACTGAAAACGGACGAAAGTCGTGATGTTTTCTTTGGCGTCTTTGTGCATATCTTGCGCATCGTTGAGCAATTGGATAAGCCCCCCGACCTCGTAAACGGGTTTGGCAATGTTCACAAAATCGGGTGTGACCACACAACCTATCAACACTGCCGCCAAGCCGCCTTTGTCATAAGCTATTTTTTCAATTTGTTGCAATGTTTTACCCGATTCTAATTGCCCTACGCTCTCAATTTGGGCTTTCGTTGCCGTTTTTCCATAAGCCAATATCAAGTTTTTGGATGCGGGTGAAATCAATTGATAGGTGCGGTCTCTGAAAATAAAAAAGAGTTTTTCAATCACAGAAGCATGGGGTGAAGGTTGCTCAGAATCCATCAAAATATGTTGAATTTCACGACTATTGACCCGCATTTCATCCACCATCAAATCACTCACGGCTCCCATCACCGCCACCAACATAATCAACTCCACGGCTTTTTCATCCAAAGGTTTGCTGACAAGTTGCGCCAACAACTCGCCCAAAAAGCGGCAATCTACCATATACCACCGCATTTTTTTATGCAAACTCTCGGGCAAAGTAGCGACTTCTTGCGGGTCGAGCAAAGCCAACTTGTCAAACCAAAGCTTTTGCGCTGCTTTATGGTAATGCCCAGTATCTTGATGGGCTTTATATGCCTTGCGTACCAACTGTGTCAAAACTTTGATTTTATCCCAATGCGTCATAGGAAATGATGAATTATAAATGATGAATGATGAATTAATAAAGCGTTGTTCTATATGAATCCCTTTGGGAAAAATCAATATTTTACAATTTTAAAAAT
>JAYUQN010000663.1:0-3342 GCA_043756725.1 Saprospiraceae bacterium | reverse complement strand
GCCAAGTACACGAAGGACCCGTAAGTTTTGATAACCAAAATGAAATCATGTATTTCACCCGCAATGACAACACCTCGGACGGTCAAAAGCCCCGATATGTCAATCATGTAAACCACACCAAAATTTACGCCTCGGTTTATACGTCTGAAAGTTGGGGTAAACCTGAATTAATGCCTTTTAATGATGAAAAAAGTGATGCCTGCCATCCAACTGTTTCGGCTGATGGAGAAAAAATCTTTTTTGCGTCTAACAGGGCGGGCGGCTACGGCGGTATGGATTTGTATATGATTAAAATGACAGACGGCTCGTGGAGCAACCCCATTAATTTAGGCGCAACCGTCAATAGTCCTAACAACGAAGTGTTTCCTTTTATCCACGAAGATGGCACCTTGTATTTTTCATCCAACAAGCCCAAAGGACAAGGAGAATTAGACATTTATTATACCCGAATAGACAGTACAGAAAACTATATGAAGCCTGTTTCACTTGGAAAACCCTTCAATACGGACAAAGACGATTTTGGTATCATCGTAGATATGGAGAATAAAACGGGTTTTTTTTCTTCAAATAGAGGGGGTGGAATGGGTGGCGATGATATTTATAATTTCACATTTACAGAAAGCACCAAGCCTTTTTCTGAAGTGAAACTGTTGAGTGATGCCCATAAAACAAGACAAAAAGACAAAAACAAAAAAGCTGTAAATGTTTATGTGATTGATAGAAAATCGGGGCTACCCCTCAGTAAAGCCTATATTTGTACCGCTTCGACAGGCAATCAAAAGCCGTCTGTTGAAACAGCAGGTGCGCATTGTGAAACCATTATTACGGATGAAAACGGTAAAGCGGTGCTTCAACTAAACCCACAAAATAACTATTTTTTAAGAATCACGAAAACGGATTTTAAACCCAATACCATGACGGTTATTGTCAATGATACCCGCAATGAAGCCATTGTCTTGTTGGATAAAATAGGTGAAACGGAAGAGAGTTATGCCACAGAAGCCCAGCATGCTAAGACTGAAAATGCAAGAATCTATAAACTTAGAAATATTTATTACGACTATGATGATGCCACCGTCCGACCTGATGCACGGCTTGTGCTTGATTCTTTAATCCAAATTCTGTATGAATTTCCCGCTATGGAGATAGAATTGGCAGCGCATACGGATAGCCGTGGTAACAGCCCTTACAATCTCAATTTATCGAAACGCAGAGCCAATAGCGTGTTTGATTACCTTGTTTCAAAGGGCATAAAACGAAAAAGGCTCAATGCCGTTGGCTACGGTAAACAACAACTGACCAATGAATGTGGCGATAACACGCCTTGCCCCCCTGAAAAGCATCAAGAAAATAGAAGAACGGAAATAAGGGTTATCAAAGGTGGGGGTTCGGAAGCTAAAATAATACCCCAAAGCGCGAATAGCCGATATTAAGTCATAACCGCACAATCTTTTTCTCCAATAAAGCCAACGCGTCATTTTTAGGCGCCAGATGGGTAAAATACTGAGGGGTATGCTTTTCAATAGCTGAGATAACTTTGACCCGTGAGAAGACAGGGCTGTTCTGTAAATTTTCCCATATAGGCTTTTGGAGGTCGTAATCTTTCAACAAGGATAGAGAACTGCCGTGTATCAAAATATCTAAAAGTTGTGGGTTTTCTTTGAGCAAGCCTGTGCAAATTTGTAGTTTTTCAGCCCATATATCATCAGAAAGGTCTTTTTTCTGTTTTTCTAAATCCGCTTTCAGAAGGCTTTGTTGTTTTTGTAAAATTTGGGCTTCTTGGGTTTTGCGCAGTTTTTCAGCATCTGGGTGGATGTAATTTTCTTCCAAACATTTTATAAAATAGCCTTGCGGGTTTTCGATGGTGCGTTTTTGCATTTCAGCATCCATAAAACGGAAACGGTCTTCAAACCACGCCTCTACCCTATCGAATTGCTTTTCGACCCCCCCCCTCAGTAAGGCGTCTTTAATATTCTGAAATCCTTTTTTATAAATATCTTTTGCTTTTGTGGGCGTGAATTGTAGTTTAATGAGCTTTTCTACCACCGCATTGTCAGCGGGGCTTGCAGGGGTACTATTATCCACAGTTTCAGCTGTTTTGGTTTTCCGCTTGCTTTTGTTAGGATTGATATAATCAGGTGTGTTGGGATTTTCATAGACTTTAAAATCCAAAGCCACTATTTTACGGCGGTCTCTCTTCTCTGTGTAGTCAAAACAAATATCAGATTTTTTGGATAATTCTTGCTGTGCGGTATTGAGCACCCGTTTTTTAAAATCACGGTAATCGTCGTATTTATCTGATGCACCCAACAATGTTTTTAGGTCTTCAACACTATATTGCACCCCTCCTTTGTACTGATAGGACTTTAAAAATTCGTATATGCGGATGGAGTAAGCACTATTGAGGCGTAAAATATTGTTGAGTTTGTAGAGGGTAAAACGGGATTTGAGTTGAAGTAAATACGGCTTTAAGCGTTCTGAAAATTCAAAGTGAATAATGCCTGTACGCGGTTTTATTTCAGCAGAAGATATCCAGTTGACAATGAGTTTGGTGCCATCTTCTTTCACAATTTGAAGTGGTTTTTCGTTGAGGCTCAGAATAATTTCACGGACAACATTATAGATATTCCCCCATTTTGCGCCACCCACATTCATAACCCGCTCAAAATCGGCAACTTTAACTTTCAAATTCTTGAAATCGGTATCCTCTGGGTTTATTAATGAAACCAAGTAGAGAATAAATTTTTGCTCCAATACATCCAAACGGTATCGGGCTTCAATAATTTCATTGGATTTGACAACCGAGAGTTCTTTATCGTTCATAATGGTTGAAATTTGGCTTAAAGGTAATATCTAATGTGGACACCTCCAAATGACTGTCCACCTAAAACCCTCAATCTGTCCACATTACGCCCTTAATTTGTCCGCATTACACCCTTAAAATGTCCACATTACACCCTTAATCCGTCCACCTAAAACCCTCAATCTGTCCTCATTACACCCTTAATTTGTCCACATGCGGCGTTATAATCATTTGATAATCAATGTATTAGGAGGGGTCTAAACAATAAATAAAAGAAAGAATAAAAAGAAATAAACAACAAAAGAGATGTTTTTTTTCAAATTTTTTTTATTATAAATCGTTATTTAAGCTAAATTTTAAGACGATTACCCTTAATTTGTCCTCGTTTCAGTTAAATGAGGAAAGACAAGGCTAACCCTTAATCTGTCCTCGTTTGTTTTATCTTCAAATCCTGTTTTTTAGCCCCAACCCTTCGGTTATTCCCTTAATCTGTCCACATTTCATTTATTCAAATATGATTCAATGGCGGCATTGACCAA
>JAYUQN010000662.1:0-3347 GCA_043756725.1 Saprospiraceae bacterium | reverse complement strand
GACTTTGATTGATGAAATTCCGTTTCAATTTCAAAAAAGAGACTTTGAAATGCGGCTTATACTGAGGGGGGGTGAAACACGACGAACGGAATACGATTTGCGCCCAACAGAGCGTGGGGAATATATTTTTGGCTTTATTAATCTTTTTGCTGAAACACTTTTAGGTTTGGTACAACGTCGTTTTCAATTGAAAGCAGACAGTCATGTGCCTGTTTATCCGTCTGTTTTACAAATGAAACAGTTTGAACTTAAAGCCTTTAGGCAAATAGCGCATGAATCGGGTATCAAAAAAATACGCCGTTTGGGTCATAGTTATGAGTTTGAGCAGATAAAAAACTATGTGGCAGGTGATGATTTTCGTTCCCTCAATTGGAAAGCCTCCAGTCGCAGAGGCACTATCATGGTCAACCAATACGAAGATGAACGCTCGCAACAAGTGTATTGTGTGATTGATAAAAGCCGTGTGATGCGCATGCCTTTCGATGGTTTAACCTTGATTGACCATGCTATCAACACAAGTTTGGTGATGTCAAACATTATTTTGCGTAAAAAAGATAAGGCAGGGCTTTTGACTTTCAGCGACAAACTCGGCGCAACCCTACAAGCTGACAACAGCCCGAATCAATTGAACCGTATTTTGCATGAACTTTATCGTGAAAAGGAAGGCAAAGGCGAAGCGAGTTATGAACTGCTTTATTATGCTGTTAGAAAGCTGATAAAAAATCGCAGTTTGCTTTTGCTTTTTACCAATTTTGAAAGCATGTTTGCCTTAGAACGGGTACTACCCACTTTGCGTTTAGTCAACAATGTGCATCTACTCGTCATCGTCTTTTTTGTCAATACTGAAATCGAAGATTTCACTAAAAAAGATGCTGAAACAACAGAGGAAATCTACCACCAAACCATTGCCAAAAAATATGTGAACGAAAAAATACAAATGATGCAAAAATTGCGTCAACATGGCATCCAAACTATTTTGACCCGCCCCGAAGACCTTTCAATAAATACCATCAATAAATATCTTGAATTAAAATCAAGAGGATTCATTTGAGTTATGAATTATGAGTTATGAATTATGAGTTATTCCAGCGTAACTCACACTCGTAAGTTATGCTGGAATAACTCATAATTCATAACTCATAATTCATAACTCAAAATGGATTGGCAACAAAAATCTGCGGACAAACAGAAAATTTATAAACAGTTTTTAGAAAGAAGCGATAAAAAAGCTGTTTTAAAACAATTGCCTGCCTTGCATAAAGCAGCTTTTGAAGCCATTGACTGTTTGACATGTGCCGCTTGTTGTAAAAACTATTCTCCTCGTTTCAAACCGCCCGATATAAAACGCATCGCTAAGCACCTGCGCATGAGCGAATCTGCTTTCATTGAGGCTTATTTAAGACGCGATGAAGATGGAGATTTTGTTGTCACTTCTAAGCCTTGCCCGTTTTTAGGAACCGATAATTTTTGTAGTATTTATGAATCGCGCCCTTCTGATTGCCACCGTTTTCCTTATACGGATGAAGATGTTTTTTTGAAAAAAAAGGCGATTACTTTGAAAAATAGCACTTTTTGCCCGGCTGTTCATTTTGTTTTGGAAAAGTTGCTCACAGAGGGCACAGAGGTAACACAGAGGAAATAAGTATTATTATAGCTTTCTCTGTGTTACCTCTGTGCCCTCTGTGAGCAACTTTTCTATGCCTATTCTGTTTTAAATTTTTCACGTATATAAAACTTAGTTTCCTTTGAAACGATTAGATTCTATCATGTCTCAAAATTTAACTCAAAACAGTGTACCCAAAAAAACATCTTGGAAGGATCAATTTGCAGCACTCAAAAATGTGCCCGCTCTTTTTCAACTGATTTGGCGTGTCAATAATAAATTAATGCTCACCAATATGGTTTTGCGCTTGCTGCGTTCTGCTATGCCCTTGGTCATTTTATATATCGGAAAAGAAATTGTGGACGAAGTGGTGCATTTAACGAAAATGCCAGCAGGGACATTCAATTTTTCTAACTTTCAGAGCCTTTATACTGAGGGGGGTCATTTGTGGACTTTGGTGGCTTTAGAATTGGGTGCGGTGGTTTTTTCTGAAATCATTGGACGCGGGATTGCTTTGACAGAAAGCCTTCTCGGTGATTTATTCTCTAATCAATCCAGTATTGAAATTATTAAACATGCGGCTACGCTTGACCTATATCAATTTGAAGACCCGCAGTTTTATGACAAACTCGAAAGAGCACGTCGGCAAACCACAGGCAGAACGATATTAATGACCCAAGTTTTTGAACAATGTCAAGACATTATCTCCATTTTTTTACTCGGCGCAGGACTCATGATTTTTAATCCCTGGCTGATTTTCATCTTGATTTTAGCCGTTATACCCACGCTTTTTGGTGAAATATATTTCAATCAACGGGTCTATTCCCTGACATTGGGATGGACACCACAACGCAGAGAATTGGATTATTTGCGCTATATCGGCGCCAGTGATGAAACCGCCAAAGAGATAAAAATATTCGGTTTGGCAGATTTTTTAGCCGATAGATTCAAATTTATTTCAGATAAATACTATCATGAAAATAAGCAAATTGCTGTCACACGGGCTGTGTGGGGCACGTTTTTAGGCGTTCTCGGTACACTTTCCTACTATACAGCCTACGTTTTTATCATTATTCAAACCATTGCCAGTGTTATCTCATTGGGCACAATGACGTTTTTGGCAGGTTCGTTTGAACGCATGCGGAATATGCTGCAAAGCATTATGTTGCGCTTTTCGAGGATAGCAGAATCCGCTTTGTATTTGCAAGACTACTTTGATTTTTTAGCGATAAAACCTATGATGCCCGAAAGTGGGAAATTGCCTGTTCCAAACCCTATCCGCACAGGTTTCACCTTTGAAAATGTCAGTTTCAAATATCTTAATTCTGAAAAATATGCCGTTAGAAATCTGTCATTTCATTTAGAATCGGGTGAAAAAATGGCTTTGGTGGGTGAAAATGGGGCGGGTAAAACGACGGTTGTAAAACTTTTAGCCCGTCTTTACGAACCTTCCGAAGGGCGCATTTTACTCGATGGCATACCCCTCAGTCAGTACGATGCTTTGCAGTTGCGTGAAATGGTGAGCATCATTTTTCAAGACTTTATCCGTTTTCAATTACCTGCTTCTGAAAATATTGCTATCGGTAAAATTGACCGAATGCTTGACCAGCCCCGCATAGAGCAAGCCGCTCAAAAAAGCCTTGCGGATTCCGTCATTGAAGGTTTACCCGGAAAATACAACCAAATGTTGGGTAAACGTTTTGGCAATGGCGTAGATTTGAGCGGTGGGCAATGGCAAAAAATT
>JAYUQN010000661.1:0-3347 GCA_043756725.1 Saprospiraceae bacterium | reverse complement strand
CCGCATAACGTGTACCAAAACCGACTAAAAAACCACCCAATACCATGAAAATGAACCCCCTCAGTGTAAAAAGACTTTCAAGGTTAAAAAGGTCAGTTGGCATCAAGCCATTAAAATCTTTGATGCCCAAAGCCGTTAAATCCGCTTGTGTTTGAGCCGCAATTTGTATCGGATTGGGGTCTTTCAATACCGTTGTGGCGATAACACCCCCTAAAATAATACCGCCCGCAAAAAAAAACGACCATATTTCATTTTTCCAATTATAACTAAAATAGGGCTTGTTGGCGGGTAAAACGGCGGCACATATATGTCGCAAAGTGGAGGATATACCAAATTGCTTATTGCCGACAATAAGCAAAGCAGGGACTGTTAAACCAATAATTGTACCCGCTACATACCATGACCAAGGTTGTTGAAGTGTCTGCATTTTTACTGTTTTTAATCGTTTAGTTTTTCTATTTTTTGAACAAATAAAATGACATTTGATTGAGAAGAAATATGTACTTCAAAAAAATCTTTATTCGTTGAAAAAAATTTAATGTATCGTTCATTGAAGCCTGTCAATTCGACCATTCGCCAATTTTCAAAATATAAGTTGACATCATCAAAGCTATCTGAAATATGACAATTTCCTTTAACAATATATTTAAACTCGTCTTCAATACCAATATCTTCATCTCCATCAACCTTTTTTATGCTTTTATAAATGCTAAATAAGAGAATACAAGTAACCAACCCTATAAATAAATAATGAAACAACGGATTTTCATGCTCTGTGGAATCAAAAAATGCTACAATTAACATAAAAAACAGGGTAAAAACTAAAAAAATCAAACTATTCTTTGAAGACTTTTTATCGAATTCTAAAGATTTTCTTATTATCTGAATATCCCTTTCATTAATATTTTCTAATCGTTTCATGGAATTATATTTTTAATTGAAATTCACATCAAAAGATTGACTGATTTCACCACTTTCCTTTTCATAAAACGCTCCAACAAACGGAGCATTTGGTCAAACTCAATCAAAAAGCCATCGTGCCCAAATTTTGAATCTATCAATTTCAATTGAGCCTGAGGAATATGCGCCGTGATTTGCGCCTGTTCTTCAAAAGGAAATAAAATATCCGTTCGGATACCCACCACCAATGTATTGGCTTTTATGGTGGACAAAGCCGCGCTGATACCGTCTCTACCCCGCCCAACATTGTGTGAATCCATCGTTTTTGAAACCGAAATATACGACAAAGCATTGAATCTTTTACGCAATTTAAACGCTTGATAGCGTTGATAGCTCTGCACTTTGAAACTATCGAGCGCATCTCGGTCATCAGCTTGCGCAATATTATAACCTTCATAACTGCGGTAACTCAACATACCGATGGCACGAGCTGCTTCCATGCCTTTAGCCCCTGCGTTGAGAAAATCTTCTTCCGTAACCGCTTTGGCTAAGGCTTCGGGCGAAATAGAGGCATCGGCTTCAATTGCCATGCGTTGCGTTTCATTGAGTGCCACAGCCCACGGCGTCATTTTTGGACCGCAAGCAATAACGGCAATATTTTCACAGAAATCAGGTTTCATAATTGCCCATTCCAAAACTTGTTGTCCACCCATTGAGCCGCCGATGGCTAATTTAATACGCTGAATATCAAGGTGTTGTGCTAAAAATATAAACCCATTGACAACATCTCTAATGGAAATAGTTGGAAAATCCCGCCCATAGCGTTTGCCTGTTTTTGGGTTGATACTGAGGGGGGAGGTTGACCCATAATGCGAACCAATCATATTGGCGCATAAGATAAAATCGTTGGCAGGATCAAATATTTTACCTTCACCTATCATACCATTCCACCAATCAGCCGCATCGCTGTTGCCCGTGAGAGCGTGAAAAACCCAAACGATATTATCTTTTGCAGCATTCATCGTGCCATAGGTGTGGTATGCGATGTCTATTTCAGGTAAGACAGCACCACATTCGAGGGTAAAAGGTTTTTCACTGTGAAAAATATTCATACGTGTTGTTTGTTGAGTTTGAGGTGTTTCACTGTTCAAAGTGACCCCCTCAGTATAGTTTTGTTTTTTTAAAACTTTTACCATGTTTTTTACCTTGTATTGTACTTTCTCCTTACTTGAATCACAAGTAAGTAAGTTAAAATATATCAACTCTTTGCGAGAATTGACTTTAGTAACAACAACAATTGCTTGCTAATTGAGCCTGCACAAGACACAATCGAACGGAAGATTCGATGTAATACTGCGGAACTTGCATGACTGTTGTTTTTATATTGCCAAACAAAATTTGGCAGGAATTGGCACCTTTTCCCGTAGTCGGATGGTTGCCCGAGGTTCATTGAGCCTGTCTCTCCCCTCATCTGTATAAAAACAATTCTTTTTGAAGAGAATTGAATTGATTGGGACAAAAGTAAAACGGGAATGTCGGTTTCACAATACCCAAATGAATTTATTTTTAGTTTTTAACATTTTTTTAAGGAATGCTATAAAAAGCGACAAAAAATAAATGCAATAAATTTTTGTTTTAAAAAATTCATACATAGATTTGCACATACAAAAAAATAAAATACTATGCAGACAACTCCTCCCAAGCGCGAAAAACGCTTATATATTAAAAAGCGTCTATTGACGCAAGATGAATTGTGGAAACTTATTATTCCCATTTTGTGGGTGGATTTTATCCAATATTTTCTACCTGAATGGGGAGATGAAATAGATTTTTCACGTAAACCCGATTTTTTAGACAAAGACCTCAAAAAGCTGATGCCTACGAGTAAA
Source organism: Saprospiraceae bacterium (assembly GCA_043756725.1). Lineage (GTDB taxonomy): Bacteria > Bacteroidota > Bacteroidia > Chitinophagales > Saprospiraceae > JAAFJT01. The sequence goes on along the minus strand of JAYUQN010000661.1, from coordinate 558 downwards.
TCTAAAAATAGAACCGTTGATATTTTGATGCGGGTTTACTTAAAAAATGGAAAGTCTAAAACGTTTTTACTTCATGTCGAAGTACAAGGGTATTTTGATCGTTTTTTACCTAAACGGGTATTTCAATATTTTTATCGCATCAGTGACTTATTGCAAGAGCCTATCGAAACGCTTGTCATAATGATAGACGATGACCCCAATTATCGTCCTAATGAATATATTGAGAAAATTGGAGAAACAAGCGTTTATTTCAAATATCGTTTATTCAAATTATTAGATAATCCACCCCCTTATCAAGAGGGTAATGTTTTTTCCATCGTTTTAGAAGTCGCTTGGTATGCATTGAAGCAAAACATGCTAAAAAATGATGCTGATTTAGAAACGCTCAAGTTTCGATTGATAAAAAAACTACTTGAGAACGACATTGAAGATGAAAAAATTTATGCTATGCTAAGTTTCATAAATATTTATCTTCCCTTTGAAAATCCAGAAAATGACCTTAACTTTGGTAAAAAATTGGATAAAATAATTTTTAAAGATAATATCATGGAAGCCATA
>JAYUQN010000660.1:0-3354 GCA_043756725.1 Saprospiraceae bacterium | reverse complement strand
TGATATAATTCCCGTCTTGTTTGTTTTTGAAACCTTCGATACCGATGAGTAGGGGAGTGCGAAACCACTTTATGCCTTCTGGCGTTTCTTTTTCAATTTCAATAATTTTGGTTTGCAGTTTTTGGGCGGCTTCCTTGATGGCAGCATAATTATCGCCTGCATCCAAAAGATTGAAATCTTTGATAATTTCATTGATGTGAATATCATATTTCAACAAGTCCTTGTCTTCTGAGCGGATCGTCATCAACATTTTAGCAAAAAGCCGCATTTCCCAAATATCGAAACGATAGCGGGCTTCCACGAGTTCATTCGCTTTGCGGATTACTTTTATCTGATTAGAAGCCGTTTCTTTCTGTTTTCTTCTCATTTTGTTGAAATATTGAACTGCAAATATAAAAATCACTTTGAAATTTTAACGTGATAGTTAAATTAGTTTTTTAAGAATGTACCATTCGATAGGGTAGGGGTGAAAAAGGTTCCGTAGTTTTAGTGATAGTTACCGTAGTATTGGTGATAGTTAGAAACAAATTTAAGCTGTTTTTGAGCGTTTTTGAGTCTATATTGAACGGAAAGTGGCTGTTTTAAGAGTTCCGTAGTATTGGTGATAGTTCCGTAGTATTGGTGATAGTTCTCCGTAGTATTGGTGATAGTTCCCGTAATATTGGTGATAGTTCTCCGTAGTATCGGTGATAGTTACCGTAATTTTAGTGATAATTAAGTCTATAACTCCTTGATAATCAATAAGATATGAGGGCTGAAATATTAAATTTTGTTAAAAATTTTAAATAACTACAAACTGCTATTGTTGTTGTTTTCTTTTGTCTATTGTCTTTTGTTATCTGTAATAACAGTTTTGACAGAAAAAAAAATTCGCCACTGGTTTTTTTCTGAATGGAACATTCATAGCCCTAAAAAATTACTCCCGCGGTAAAAAATCAACTTTTATCGAGGGAGTAATTTTTTAATTTTGCCTATCATTAAAATCAAAATTATTTCCTGCAGGAAGTGCTTGAAAACGACTAATGATGCCATTATCTTTTTTAGCGTCTTCGTCTTGGGTTATCATTAAACCTAAATCCAGATCTGTGAAATAGAAAAAAGTCACGGACATTTGATCAAAAAGAGCGGCTCCATGTATCAAATTGATACCTGTTACCTCCCGCATTTGGTCACCTCTAAAGACAATTTCTTTTTTATAAGCTAACGTCAACCCAATTTGTAATACACGTTGGAGTTTTGTATTTTTTGTCGGTGTTTTAAAAGCGGTAACTTGATGTTCCTCAAGCCAATCGTAAAAATAATCTTTTATTGTATTAAAATCTTTTTCATTCAACAGTAGGTTGCGTAGTTCTTTGATTGAATAGTTTTGCATAGTCGTTATTTTTTTAATGAAAATTGGTTATAATTTTACGGTTTTACTGCAAACCGCAAAGTTTTTTTCACGGTTTGCAGTAAAACCGTAAAATTTCAACAAATACTGAGGGGGTATCACCGTGAAGGTTTTTTACTCAAGTCTTGCCCTTCATAATATCCTAACTGCTTATTTTTTAAAAATTTCACAATAACTGTCATTTGTCCCACATGATAGGAAAAATGTTCGATGACGTGTATCAGAATTGAAACGCCCGTTTCATGATAAATCTGAACAGCACGCACTCGCAACAGTTCTTTTGTTGTTAAAGTATTGAGTAGAGTATTTATTTCAGCTAAAAGCGTATCCAAAAGTCGTAATAAATCTGTTTTTGGAATAATAGCGCGTTGGTCAAATTCCGTTTGCCGTTCTCGCATATCGGGTGCCCCACCGAGACCGCTTAAAATCCATTGCCGTGCATTGCCGCAGAGGTGTAAAACGAGATTGCCGATGGCGTTCGAGTTTTCATTAGGTCGCCACCAAATTTCTTCATCCGTCAATTCGTTGAGACAGCGTTTCAAACGGGGTACACTTTCGTTGAAAACACGTTCTCTGAATTGGTTAATTAAAACGTTTTTTAAAGTGTTATTTTTCATTTTCCTGTTGAAATCCGAGTGAAAATTGAAAATGTTGTCTTTATACTGAGGGGGGGAATCCCGGATTTAATTTTTTGTACGCTTTGCTCTGTTTTTCAAAATAGTCAATTGTTTTTCAAATAAAGCACTTAAAACGGCTTCCCTTTCATATTGCGCCATACCCGCTTCAATCATTTCAGCATTATGCGTTTCCAAATTGGAGAGCAAATGTAGTTCATCTTCCGTGGCAGAATCTCGCTTCATAGCAAAGGTATTTTTACCCGACTCATTTTTAATTCTATCGAATTCGACAGAATTGAAATTAGGGTTATTTTCCTCCTCCCAAATAGCCATCACTTCTAAGGCGGTGCGGGTTCGCATCCAGTTCCGAATGGCTTCATCTGTGCCACCGAAGGCTAAGGAAAGGTCGGAAAGGGATACAAATTCGTTGTCATTGACGATGGTTAAACTTATTTCCGCTTCGTTTATGATGATAGTCTGTTTCATAAAAGGCTTTAATTTTAGCACAAATCTACTACTTTTCCTTTAACTTTTGAGATTTTTCAGCCCGTTGCCGACCATGCCTTTCCAAAACGTCCATAATCTTAATAACCCGATTTGCCTTTGCATCTGCACTTTTAGCTTCCGTCAAAGTTTGAAGCATCCAACGTTTGCCTGATGGATTTGTCAATTCAAATTCTGCTTTAGCAGCAGCGTTGTCTTCCAATTCCATCAAAAAATAATCGGGTAATTCAACTTCTTTATACTCTTTATGCTCTTGTTCTTCAATTTCAATATAGACTTCATCGCCCATTTTTTTATTAATCGCTTTCAATATTTTAGCATTCAGCATAAAATAATGCCTGCCGTCGCCTACGGGTAAAAGCGTGCGTTCAATCGGGCATCCATCCACAGTGCCTTTAATATCCACCCGATTTTTGACCCCGAAAACGGTTTCAATATCGAAAGGAACGAGGGCGATTACGATGGGGGAAGTTGCGCCGTTTATGCTTTGGAGGATAGTGGTGAAACGTTGCATTTTTATGAACCTTTAATTTTTTTAATTTCTTTATCAAAATCGGATTCAAATATTTGGTCTTGAACGATTCTGTATTTTTCAAATTCTTTCAATGCAAGAGCTTTGGCAACTTCCGCAGAAACTCTACCCGAATCAGTTAAAATATCGTAGTCATTGAATTTCAAAAAAGCATCCAATTTTTCAATCCAATCCTTCATATACATGGCTTTTTGACGCTCTGCTTGGTTTTCAGCATAATCCAAATACATGGTAACGACGCGGTTCAATTCCTTTACTTCTTTTTCAATCAAGTAGTTTTTAGCAATAACCACATCGGTTTTGACAATTTT
>JAYUQN010000659.1:0-9315 GCA_043756725.1 Saprospiraceae bacterium | reverse complement strand
CGCAGGAAGTAGTGTAAAAGAATATACAATACAATTGATTACCACCAATTTATGTGGCAATGATACCACCGAACAGAAAGTAACGGTGAAACCTTCTGAAACAAAAGCCTTTTTTGGGGTTGATAAAATGGAAGGTTGCGCACCCCTCAGTATCAACATCACGGGTTCAGTCACCCCGGGCGCAGCCGTGCAATATGACTTAGGCGATGGCACGATTTCAAATGTGAAAAATTTTAAGCATACGTTTAAAACACCCGGCACGTTCAAAATTCGCCAATTGGCGTCAGGTTCATGCGGTCAAGACTCTATCGAGCGTTTGGTTTATGTATGGGATGCGCCTTCTGCAAACTTTACACAAGCTCAATCCAATGGCTGTAAAGACCGCCGCGTACAGTTTACACAAGCGACTACTAAAAACGTGGATGTTGCATGGGATATGGGCGATGGCACACAACTACAAGTGTATAATCCGATACATGACTACGGGCAGAAAGGCGATTTTATGGTGAAATTGACAGTACAAGATATGGCACATGGCTGTCGCAATACCGATTCTATGTTGGTTTCTGTGCGCTCGCCGCTGAGTTTTGGTTTTGATTCTATCCGCCATTCAGGATGTTATGACATCCACACTGGCGCAATTGTAATTCGGAAAGATGGCATTAAAAATGCAAATGGCATTATCGAGTTCTCCTTGAATGATCCTACATTTACCAAAGACATCAACTTATCAGGCGTATTTTCAAATCTCGAGGGTCGTCGCTGGCACACGATATGGGTGCGCGACAAAGCGGGCTGTGTGGATTCCGCTTCTGCATACATCAAAGGGTTTCCCTCTTTGGCAATAGATGCAGGACCCGACCGTGAAATCGAACTTGGTGATAGTACGCACACTGCCGTCACAACCAACGCTTACAAACTTTTAGACGTTAAATGGTCTCCTTCGGCTACTGTAAGTTGCGATACATGCTCAGACGTTTGGTTGAAACCAACGGAACCAACGCTTTACACAATCACAGCAACAGGACCCGAAGGCTGTACAGCAGAAACACACGTAACCGTTCATGTCAGATTGAATCATCGCATCTTCGTTCCCAATGTTTTTTCACCCAATGGCGATGGCATGAACGACTATTTTTATCCTTATGTTACCAAACATGTTCGTAAAATCGTTTACTTCCGCGTCTTTTCGCGGTGGGGTGAGCAAGTTTTTGAAAACAAAGACTTTTTACCCGATACGACTGAAAAGGTGGGTTGGAATGGCGTTTTTAGAGGAGATGCTTCAACATCAGGCGTATTCGTGTGGGTCATGGAAGTGGAATTGCTCAATGGCAATAAGGAATTGTATAAAGGAGATGTGACACTCATGCGTTAAATTAGGAATTACGAATTAGGAATTAGGAATTTATACCCCCCTCAGTAAAAAAGGCTCTACGGGCAACCGTAAAGCCTTTTTTATTAAAAAAATTTTTAAATTCAAAAAATTTATTATACTTTTGTAAACAACAATATTTTTGTTACACTCCAAAAAGAACGAACACACATGCAGCACAGACCACTTATCTATTTTTGCTTCGCCAATCAAAACGATGCAGCCCATTTAGACTTTCTGAAGAAAGAAAGTCGAAACGTTTCTCGTGCCCTTCAATCCCTTGATAATAAACAGATTATAGAGGTTAAAAATATTGAAAGTGTCGAATTAGACGAGCTTTTTGAGCATCTTTCATTATACAAAGATAGACTTTCTATTTTCCACTTCTCGGGTCATGCCAACGGGCAAACGCTCTGGCTTGAAGATGCACCCGCCCACGCCGATGGGCTTGCTCAACTCTTAGGAGCCATCGCCCCAACCCTTCAATTGGTTTTTTTGAACGGGTGCGCCACTTATAAACAAGTTGAAAAACTTTTTCAAAAAGGTTTCAAAGTGGTTATTGCCACCCACGTAGACATTAATGATGAAAAAGCCATGTTGTTTTCAACAAAATTTTATGAAAGTATGGCAAATGGCTTTAGCGTTGAAGCCGCTTTTGATATAGCCGCCGCTTTTTTAAAAACAAAATTTGAAAAACTGCCTTCAGAAGCCCAAATACTGAGGGGTATGAGTCGGGTAAAAGAGCAGACAAAAGACGCTATTCCGTGGAGTTTATGTATCAACGACAAATATACGGAGGCTGAAACCAATGCTGTTTTGAAATGGACTTTGCCGCTTTATCAATACCTGCGCATGCCTGTCGTAGATGTGCGGATTAATGAAGTTAATAAAAATTGGGACTTGGTGTTGGATGCTATGGCAATTTTTGACCCCGTTATCAACAACTTGAGAGTGGGCACTTCGAGGGATTGGGATATTATTGTCACAAATTTTCCGTGGTCTATCTCTTCTAATTTGCGCCGATTGATGACCAATGTGCCTTCTATGCGCGAGCCTACACGGGAAAGGTTAAGGCAAATAATACAGTCGTATGTTTCTACAACCCGTTTTTTGTCTTACATCCTTTTATCTCAACTTTGGGATATCATTCAAACCTATAAAGGCGGTGTTGAAATAGACTGGGAAGGCTTGATTGATATTAAAGCCGACAATTACAAAATGTACGATTATGTGGTTTTGATGCAACGCACCTACACCATTCTTGAAAAAATGGGTATAGACCCTTATATTCCTGAGCTTAAACAATCCCTTATTCGGCTCAAAGAAGGCGGCGCCTCTTTTGAAAACTACCGTTTCGTGGAATCCATCCGAGGACGGTTGATAAACAATGATGTTGAAGACAATGCTGTAAGAGAATTATGCCTTGAAGCAGAGAATTGTCTTTTAGAAATGCTCCAACGGGCTTCTTTCATGGCACGCTATCAAATGTTGGCTGTGAAAAATATTTTCTTAATTAAACCCCGTTTGAGTGTCGCACAATTCCGCCATCTGATGAGTTATTTGAATGTTTCAGATAAAACGCTTATACAGGACGATGAATTAGCCCTGCCGTCTTATACCGATAGCAATTCGATTTTATTGATTGATAAAACGAATATAAAACAGAAAAAAATAGAAAATTACTTGAATCTTTCTCCTTTTTTAATTGATAAAAGTGCTTTCAACAATAATGAATCACCCTGGATTTTCGGCTATGCGTATATGGAAAGTGTAGAGGGCAAAATACAAATCAATTATCAAAGTGTGGATTATGATGTCAACAAACAAGGTGACAGTTCTTGTGATTGGTTGCAGTTATGCCAATTTAATGCACAAAACACCTTGTCACCCTCTTCCAATGGCAGTAAAACCGATAACAGCCGCTTCGATTTGATTTTTGTATTGATTGATAAATTTCAAAAAGACCTTCAAGCTGCTGCCTTGCGGAGGGCTTAGTTAGTTGTCAGTTGTTAGTTGTCAGTTAGTGCAACTGACAACTAACAACTAAAAACTGACAACTAAATTTGTTATAACCTTAAAATGATATAGACATGGTGCAGACTATCGCTCCACACAGCCCTTTTAAATTTCTGGACTCTTACGGTCAAGAGGACAGAGCTATATTTTTTGGAAGAGAAGAAGAAATCAATGCTCTGTATGAAATGGTCATGTCTTCCCAACTCACCTTAGTATATGGTGCATCGGGAACGGGTAAAACCAGCATCATCGAATGTGGGTTGAGTAATCGCTTTTCTGAAACAGATTGGTTTGCCATTCGCATCAGAAAAGGAGATGATATAACGGAATCCTCGTTTCAAGCCATAAGAGACCGTACCTATCCAGATAAAGTTATTGCAGATACAGAAGCCTCCCTATTCAATGCTGTTCAAGCCTTGTATATCTTTTACTATATACCCATTTATCTGATTTTCGACCAATTTGAAGAGCTTTTTATTTCAGGCACACAAGAGGAGCAGGAAAAATTTTTCCTCCAATTGAAAAAAGTGTTGGAATCGGGTAAGCCTTGTAAAGTCATATTGGTGATGCGGGAAGAGTATATCGCCTATCTTTATTCCTATGAACACCTTATCCCAAGCCTTTTCAATAGCAAAACCAAATACCGCATTGAAAAGATGAATCAGCTCAAACTCCAAACCGTCGTTAGGGGCACTATCCAAGCCCCTCAGTACAATATCATTTTTGAAGAGCCTGAAAAAAATACAAAAACCATTATTGAAAACCTCCGCAACGAACGCCGTGAAGTAGATTTAACCAATCTCCAAGTCTATCTCGATAGGCTTTACAGTGAGGATTTGAAACGCATGGAGAAAAATAATGAAACACGACCCATCACTTTTGATACAGCTTTGATAGAAGAGAAAGTGGGGAAATTACCACAAGTTCTGTCCGATTTCCTTGAAGAACAAATGACTGTTGTGGATAAAATCTTAGGATTTCCCAATATTTCATTGACCCTACTCTCTGCCTTTGTCACCAATGAGGGCACAAAACAAAGCCGCCACCTCAGCGAATTGGTGGACAAACTGAAAATTGAAAAAAATATACCCCCCTCAGTATCCAATGCCTGTATTCAGAAATTTTATGAAAGGCGCCTCTTACGTGAACTTAAAATGGGCGATGATTTGCAGTATGAAATTACCCACGACTTGCTCGCTCGTCAGATTCATAACCGTTTTTCAGCAGAAGAAAAAGACTTGCGTAAAGCCACCAGTCGGATTCAAGATGCCTACGATTTTCACGCAGAATTGTCAAAAAATGGCGAAGGCATCAGTTTTATGACGGAAGAACAACTGGCGTATTTCCAAAATATTTTACCCAAATTATCACTCTCTGAAACGCTTTTAGCCTATTTTGAAGACAGTAAAAACGCCGTAACGCAGGAAAAAGAAAAAGAAAAATTGATGCTCCAAAAAGAAGTAGCCTTACAAAAACAAAAATTGGAGCAAGAACAAAAAGCCCAAGCTCTGCAACAGGCTCTCATGCAGCAAGAACGCCGTGAGCATATCCGAAATCAAGAAGAAGCTCGAAAAGCCCGTGAACAAGCAGATTTGGATTTGAAACTTCATAAAAGAAGAAGTTTTATCTCTTTAATTGTCGGTTTGGCTATGTTTGGCTTGGCTATGGGGGCTATTTATGGTTTCAGTCGAATTAAAGAAGAGAAAAGAAAGGTTGATGAAAAAAATAAGGTAATTGCTCATCTGTTTAATGGCTCTCAAGAAAAGAACAAACAGCTTGAAAAGGCTAAAGCAGACATAATAGCGGCAGAAGAAGAAAGAAAAAAAGTCTTATACGAGGCTTTTATAGAAAATGGGAATACGAAAGCACGCCCCGATGTAAAGCAATATCTTGCGGCTATTGCTGAATATGAAGGCGCTATTCGCATTGATAACAAAGAGGCGGATAAAGTGAATGCCCTTATAAACGCCTGTAAAAAGAAATATGAACAACAGCTTTTTCAAGACAATTTGCAAAAACATTTCAAAGACCTGATACGACAGGGTAGTACTATTTTAGACAGGGAAACGACAAAGCATAATCAGCTTTTACAGGCAAGAGAATATTTGGAAGCCGAAACCATTTTTAGTGAAGCGGAATTATTAATACCTCAAATGGATGATGAAAAAACCAGACATGAATTGTCTGAGCGGTTTGCTGAGAAAAAAGAAGAATTGACCAATAGAATGAACAGAGCTTTTAATGTTTACACCGACAAAGCAGAACGTTTCAAAAAAGTGCGCGGAAAAAGTGAAGCTTTATCTAATTACCAACAAGCTCTTTTATTGAAACCCGCTGACGCTGCGACGCTTAAAGCCCTTAAAGATTGTGAAAATCTTAATAACTGATTGCTACAAAATTATTTTATCATGAAAACAAAAAACATTAAACAGACATTCACTTTATTTATGCTCAATATGCTCTTGCTTTGCGCTTGTCGTGAAACAAAGGCGCAAGACTGCAATGGTAGATACCAATGTTGGGTGGATAGAGCCTTTCAAGCTTTAAGATGGCAGCAATTTGCAGAAGCCGCTGAAACATTCAAAGCAGCACAAGCCTGCGATGATGCACCGCCTATTGATACCATTAAGCATTGGATAGATTCTGCTTATAATTTTAATATTAAATTTTTTGAAAAACAAAAACGCATAGCCATTCAGCATGAAATTGAGGCAAAAAATCGGGTAAAAAACGCTCGAAAACAGGAAAATGCCTATAAAATTACTTCCGATTACATTAATACTGTTCATACTGATGATTTGAGTTTGCAATTGCTCATGCTCCACAATGCCTGTCGTACCACCAACAATACCAACAAATTGACCATGCGCACACGGCGAGACATGCTAAGCGATACCAACAATCTCTTTTATTCGCATGTAGAACCCTTAAATACTGTCCGATCCGAAGGGATTCCTATGGAAAGGGAGTTCCTACGGAAAGGGGGTGAGATTCATAAGTTTTCTAAAGACAGAAATAAACACATCATTGTTTCGGAAAATCAAGCAACAATTAAAAATAACTATGGGCAAATTAGTGGGGAAATTCGATTCAATGACAAGATTGATGTCGCCAAATCTGTCTTGTCAGCTCATGGAAAATATCTTTTAATTTTTAAACCCTCTATTGATAGCCATAAAACAACGAACACGGCTTTGCTTCAATATCAGCTTTCTATTTTTGATACCGAAAATGGAAAGGCTATCGTTTTTCCTGAAAAAGCCGTTCTTGATGCTACTTTTTCGCCTTCTGGTGATTCTTTACTTATCTTAACTGCCGATAGGCGTTTTATACTGAGGGGGGTATTAAACGATGGTAAAATGCCTTTTACAGCGCGTCGTAAAATTGATTCTGCTTACAATATTAGTTGTTTAACCCTAACGCATAATGGCAAACATATTATCACAGGCTCAGAAAATGGTGCTATTAACATTTGGGACATTAATGGCAAACGCTTAAATACTTTTCCTAATGCACACACGGGACGAATCAACACGCTGCTTGTTTCAAACGATGATAAACGTATTATCAGTGGTAGTGCCGATAATACCGTCATTGTTTGGACTTTAGCATCAAATTTTGTCTCCAATCTTGTAGGTAAAAAGATATTTGCTACATTGGACTACCATTTTGAAGGGCATAAGGAGGAAATTATTTGTTTAGCTTTTTCACCCCATGAAGATTATTTTATTTCAGGGAGTAAAGATAAAACTGTTAGAATTTGGGATACAAAAGGCAATGCACCACAGATAGCTCAAGGGCATAACTACCCTGTGGATAACGTGAGTTTTAGCGCCGATGGACACTATTTTTACACCCAAGACGCTGTTTCTGCTAAAACTTGGTATTTCAAACCCAACAAAGTACCACTTTTGATGGAAAATTTAGAGCATAATAACACTTCAGAATATATGCCCTATTTTTATTTAGCAGCCCCAGATAAGCAAAGTGTTTTTGTGAAATCTACCCATAAAAACGGTCAATTTCAAGCGCAATGGCATGATAGAGCAGGTAACCTTATTTTACCTTTCAACCAAAACGCAGACAAAATACGCTTTTCTATTTTTTCGCCTAATAGCCGTTTTTTCTGTATTCAACGGTATGGGTTGGATGCGCTTGAAATTTGGCAACGAGACAATAAGCAGCAACACGTTCTTAAATCGAATGGCACAATTTCTCATATTTCTTTTTCACCCGATAGCCGTTACATTTTGATAAGTAACAAGCTGAAGGATGCTGAGTTATTTGAGATGGATGGATTAAAAAAAATAAAAGATTTTAAGTTCAATTCGTACAATTTTAACAATGTCACTTTTTCTCCTGATAGCCGTTTCGTTATGGAAACCTTGAATGATTCCTTAACGATTTTTAAGCTTGAAAATTTAGAACCCATTATCGCTTTTAAAGAAGCATTCAAAGAAGCGGCTAAAGAGGCTTTTAAAGATAATGGCACTTTCATAGACACCATCCTATCCGATGCTCAAATAATGTCCATCGAAAAAGATACTTGCCTCATTATGATAACCAATTTAAACAATCAAGCCGAATTTTGGCGATTAAAACCCGCTAATAACCAACTACTTTTTCCTTTCACAACAGAAACCGTAGCGAATATAAAATCTTTTGATAATGGCAACTATTTTTATTATGAAACACAACAAAACACCGAATTTCAATCAAAAATTCGGAAAACGAAAAGTGTTGATACGATAATTATCACTTTCAAGAAGCGGTTAGATGATTTTTTTTTACACAAAACCCCTTCTGGCTCTTCAAGGCTTTATGTTTTAGCCAATGCTGAACTGTTTGAAGTCAATCTGAACGAACCTAATAATAATATTGACCTTCAACCCACTATAATGTTCAAATCTTCTACCCATAATGCTGCCCTAAAATCTTCATTTTCACAAGGAGGAGACTCTGTTTTCATCGGTAACCTCGTTTATCCAAATTCTTTGAAACGACTCAATGACAATCAATTTATTCCCCCTTCTATTTTAACCATAAAAAACAAAAGATTAGCTGGCATCTTAACAGATGAAGATTGTGACACAAGCAGAATGGTCGAAAATATGTGCGAATGTGTTTTGATGTATGCTAATGATGCTTTAGAAGATACAAATGCCAGTGCTCAATATGAGCATTTTGTAAATAAAATAAATAGGGCAGTTGAAAGAAATAATGACGAGGATATTGACGATATAAAATATTTACAAGGGGCGTTGATACAAATAATAGATAGTTTAAGTACGCGGTTTTACGATCAATATTTCCCTCAAAAAATAGCTTATACCAAAACAATTATTGCTATTTATGAAAAAATTGCCCTTCAAGAGAACGAAGATAAAGTTGAAAAAGCCAAACAATTCAGCAATTTGAGCTGGTATATCCTCATGGATACGGCTATCAATAAAGTTGAAAAAGCGTTGGATTATGGTCAAAAAGCCGTCGATTTAGACCCTCAAGATTGGATAGTTGCCAATCTGGGTCATGCGCACTTGTTTAACAATGATATAGAAAAAGCCAAAGTCTGTTATACGCCTTTGCTCTATCGCTATAAAGCGATACTGGCAGATTTTGACATATTTGAAAAAGCAGGTTTTGTGCCACCTAAATTGAATGAGATTGTGAAATGGGTAAAACAAGAAGGGCTTAAAAATTAGCTTTAATACCTCCCTCAGCCGTATCACGGACTTTAGTCCAATGCCATTAAGTTAAGGATTTTTACCCGAGGTTTACGTAGAGACGTTGCACTGCAACGTCTTAGTTGTGGGCAAATTTACCTAACCTGATGTTCGACGTAAAGTTACGGCAATAAAAACGACACTAAGTTCCATCATAATTGTTCTTTGACATTACGGATAAATTTTCAATATTTTGTTTAGTGA